>JAQUXS010000019.1 GCA_028692255.1 Clostridium sp. | reverse complement strand
TTAATTCTCCTGCTCCTCCTACAAGTAACCTATATGAATTTACAAGCTTAGAAAGTATGTCCATTTCTGAATTTAGATCTCTGCAATAATTTTCAACTACATTTCTATTTGACATTTCTTCACCCTATAGAAATAATATTACAATTATAAATATTCTTTTTAATATTTTTCTGTTTCAAATTTAGCATATTCTTTATCAATATGTTCATAAATGTTTGCACTGCCTTCTTCACAAGTTCTCATATTTTCATGGTATTCATTTTCATCTTCATCTTCACAGATGTCTACAATCTCAAAATTAGGTACAAGTAAATACCTAGGATAATTTATAATCATATCTATCAATTCTCCATTTTTAATTAATCTTTTAAATATATATTTTTTAGTCTATTTAAAATCTGTACAATATACTTTAAAATATCCTTTTGGGTACTTACAAAGAGGACAAACTTCTGGTGCTTCCTTACCTACATGTATATAACCACAATTCATACACTGCCACATAACTTCTTTATCTCTGCTAAACTCTTTACCACTTACAAGAATCTTTCTCATTTCTTTAAATCTTTCCATGTGATGTTCTTCTACTTCTGCTAACTCTTTATAAAAATCAGCTATTTGAGTAAATCCCTCTTCTCTTGCTTCCTTTTCAAATTGTTTATATAATTTGCTACTTTCAAAAGCTTCTCCTTCAGCTGAAGTTTTTAAGTTTTCCTCAGTAGATTTAACAAGTTTTAAATATCTTCTAAAAACTTCCCTTGCATGTGCCTTTTCATTTTCTGCAGTTGCTAAAAATATACTTCTAATATATTGTAAACCTTCTTCACCTGCTTTATCTGCGAAAAACGTATACTGATTTCTTGCCCTTGATTCTCCTGCAAAAGTTGCATAAAGATTTTTTTCCGTCTTACTTCCTTTAACTTCCATTGAACAAATATCCTCCACATTTTATTACCATATTAATTTATGATTTATTAAGCCTTTTGGTTACTATTCATAAATGTACTTACAATCAATTTAACTATATAAATTCTAACAAAGAATATACAAAACACATGAAAATATAATTGAAATTTGTATATTAAAAAATAAATTTCAAGTTTTAACGTATTAACATTATACAAATTGCAAATATTATATTATATGCTTTTAAGGAGGCTCAACAATCAATGTTTACAATAATGCTTAGGACAATTATTCTATACATACTTGTAGTCCTAATAATGAGACTTATGGGTAAAAGGCAAATAGGTGAACTTCAACCTTTTGAACTTGTAATAACTATAACCATTTCTGATCTTGCATCACTACCAATGCAAGATACAAGAATACCTTTGATTCACGGAATAATCCCCATTGTAACATTGTTATTCCTTGAAATACTTATATCTATAATTCAGCTAAAATTTGAAAGTGCAAGGCTTGTTATATCAGGTAAACCAAGTATACTCATAAATAAAGGCAAAATAGATATAAATATAATGAGAAGTCAAAGACTTAATATAAATGATCTTATGGAAGAAATAAGACTGAAAGGTTATTATAATCTAGAAGATATAGAATTTGCTATTCTTGAAACAAGTGGTCAATTATCAATAATACCAAAAACTTCACTCTCCAATGCCACAAAAGAAGATGTAAAAGTACAATGTGCTCAAGATACCATACCTGTTACACTTATACTTGATGGCAACGTAAATCACAAAAATCTAAAAATACTAGGACGAGATGAAAAGTGGCTAAAATCAATACTAAATAGTAAAAATATAAATTCATCTAAAGAAATTTTTATTGCCCTAATTGATTCAAAAGGTAAATTTTACATGCAAACTTACAAACAATAGGAGAAAAAATAATGAAAAATATTATAATTACACTTTGCTTATTTGCTTCAATGATATTTGTTTGTTTTATCTCAGTTAATTATTTAAATAAAGTATGTTATAAAATTTATAATGAAAATACTTGCATCACAACTTATATTAAAAATAAAAATTGGGAAAAAGCTGGTGAATGTTCAAAAGAGATGTCTGATCACTGGCATTCTTACTCAAATGTATGCTCAGTTTTTGTAAGTCACACATTGATTGATGACATAAGTTTAGAAGAACATAAACTTGAATCATATATAAAAACCCAAGATAAAGATGAGGCTTTGGCATCTTCAAATAGTATAGAATTTTTAATTGAAAGGATAAAAAAACTAGAAACTATAAACATTCAAAATCTTTTATAAAATAATTCTACATAAACTATGGAATTTAGACTTCATTTGAACTATAATATTTGTAGGGAGATGTCCCACTGGGACACACATAGTCCCTATTAATTATCGAAGGGTGGAATGTAAAATGGCATTAGTTACTACAAAAGAAATGTTTAAAAAGGCTTATGCAGGACATTATGCAATAGGTGCTTTTAATATTAATAATATGGAAGTACTTCAAGGAGTTATCAATGGAGCAAAAGTTAAAAAATCTCCAGTTATACTTCAAGTATCATCAAGTGCTTTAAAATATGCAGGTCCAAAATATTTAAGAGCAATGGTTGAAACAGCAGTTGCTGAAACTGGCGTTGATGTAGCTCTTCACCTTGATCACGGTCCAAATTTTGAAACTGTTAAAGTTTGTGTAGAAAACGGATTTACTTCTGTTATGATCGATGGTTCAAGTCTTCCTTATGAAGAAAATGTTGCTCAAACTAAAAAAGTTGTTGAATACGCTCATGCACATGGTGTAGTTGTTGAAGCTGAACTTGGAGTTCTTGCTGGAGTTGAAGATGACGTAAAGAGTGACAAACACATTTACACTGATCCAGAACAAGCAGTAGACTTCGTAAACAAAACTGGCGTTGATTCACTTGCAATTGCAATTGGAACAAGTCATGGTGCTTACAAATTTGCTGGAGAAGCTAATTTAAGATTCGATATTCTTGAAGAAGTTCAAAAGAAATTACCTGGATTCCCAATAGTATTACACGGAGCTTCATCAGTTGATCCTGAATCTGTTGAAATGTGCAATAAATTTGGCGGACAATTAGGTGGCGCTAAAGGTGTTCCTAATGAAATGCTTAGAAAAGCAGCTTCAATGGCAGTATGCAAAATAAACATGGATACTGATTTAAGACTTGCTATGACTGCTTCAATAAGAAAAGTATTTGCTGAAGAACCAAAAGTATTTGACCCAAGAAAATACTTAGGTGCTGGTAGAGACCATATACAAGATCTTGTTGAAAAGAAAATAGAAAATGTATTAGGTTCAAAAAATACTCTTTAATATATAAAAAATGGGAAGCATTTATTGCTTCCCTATTTTTCTATGTAATTTTTAACATGTTTTATAACCATATTTATAGTTCCATCACCATTTCTTACAACTTCGAACTTTGAATTATCATTATAAGCTTCCTCGTCTATATAGATATCAATTTCTTTATCAATTTTAAGTCTTACCCTTTTGAATTTATTCTTAACCCACTCTTTATCAACTACTATTTCATCATTTACACCTTTATCCTTTGCATAATTCACAAAGTCTGTCTGTTTTTCTATATCATCTTTCAGTATGGTTTTTGATAAATCTTCAATATTTATATTATCTTCATCTTTCAGCTTTTTCTTAACGGACGTTCTTACAAATTCAGCTTTATCTGCATTATCCTTTAGATTATCTCTAGTCCATTTTTCTGCAGCCTTCATAAGATTTTTAGTTGCATCCCTCTCATTGTCAATAAGCCTGCATCCAAGAAAATTATTTATAAAATAATTTGATCCATAATCTTCACTTGTTTTAGATTTGCTCTGTTTATCTATTATCATAACATCGAAGTCATTATCATCACTTATAGGCTTTATAAAAGCACATTTCTGAAGCTTCTGTCCTCCAGATGGAAGTCCTATAAACTGAGGTATAATGTTTATATCTATCTTACTTTCGACAACATCAATGCTATGAGTATAATTTTTTACATAATCCATTTTTAAAACTCCAAGCATAGGCCCATATTCCGTTGAAATTGAAACTATAATAAGATCACATGAAGGAATATTGCCATTTGATTTCATTAACACGAAAAGCTGATGTGCCATATCCTTTGACGCATTAACAAGGTCAATTTTGCCTGAAAAATATTCTCCTGATATTTCTTTTACAATATTTCTTTCATTATTAAAAACTCCATACTTAAGCTCTTCATCTTTTAAAGACTTTTCAATGTGTTTTAATATATAATCATAAGTTTCATCCTCAAGTTTAAGTGTATATTCATTATAAACAGGTTCATCGGCATTATTGTCCAGTATGTGGATAACTGCTTCATTTAAATTAACTTCTTTAACATATTCCAAAATTTACACACTCCTAACTAAAATACATAGTTATTATATCATATATAAAACTTTATATTTAGAATTATATCATCATATTTTATGTGATATAATATTTTCTAGTAGTGAAAATAACCAAGAAACTTGTTATTAAAAGGAGATTTTTATGAATATTATAAAAGCTAATTTTGAAATTGAAACAGAAATAAATGGTCTAGAATTGTTAAAGCAAATTGAAAGAGTAGCAAGAACTTGCTATAAAAGCGAAAGTAATATAACTGATGAATCCGCTGTTAAGTTTGTAAAAGGCTTAGTAAGTCGTGGTCATGAAGCCATGATTGAACATAATGCTATTACAGTAAGATTCACATGTGATAGAGGTGTATCACATGAAATTGTAAGACATAGAGTTGCTTCCTTTGGTCAGGAAAGTACAAGATACTGCAATTACAGCAACAATAAATTTGGAAAAGAAATCAATGTAATTGATATAAAAGATGGAATTGAACTTGATACAAAAATGAAAAACTTATCAAAAGAAACAATAGAAGCTGTAATAGACGAATGGATACAAGCAATTAAAGATGCTGAAAAACATTATTTAAAAATGATAGATTTAGGAGCGACTCCTCAAATAGCAAGATCAGTACTCCCAAATTCATTAAAAACAGAACTAGTTGTAACTATGAACTTAAGAGAATGGAGACATTTTTTCAAGCTTAGAACTCCTATTAATGCTCACCCTCAAATGAGAGAATTATCTGTACCTCTATTAAAAGAATTTAAGAAATTAATACCTGTAGTATTTGATGACATAGAATAGCCAACATTTAAAAAATGGATCGTTGCACTAAAATTGCAACAATCCATTTTTTATTTATTATAGAACTTTTCCTAGAAAATCTTTAGTTCTATCATTTTGTGGGTTACTAAATATGTTCTCAGGTTTACCCTCTTCTACAATATATCCATCTGCCATAAAAGCCACTCTGTCTGCTACTTCTCTTGCAAAACCCATTTCGTGGGTAACTACAACCATTGTCATTCCCTCTTTTGCAAGATTTTTCATTACATTAAGAACCTCTCCTACCATTTCAGGATCTAATGCAGAAGTTGGTTCATCAAAAAGCATTATATCAGGTTTCATAGCAAGTGCTCTTGCTATAGCAATTCTCTGTTTTTGTCCGCCTGAAAGATTTTTAGGAGACAACTTTGCTTTGTCTCTAAGCCCTACTTTATCTAAAAGCTCATAGGCTAATTTTTCAGCTTCATCCTTGTTCATCTTTTTAAGCTGAAGAGGTGCTAAAGTTATATTTTCTATAACACTTAAATGAGGGAATAAATTAAAAGACTGAAAAACCATACCTATTTTTTCTCTTAATTTATTTATATTAGTTTTTTTATCACTAACATCTTCATTATCTACTATAACTTCTCCTCCTGTTATCTCTTCTAATCCATTAAGACATCTTAAAAGAGTACTTTTACCTGAACCAGAAGGTCCTATTAAACAAACTACTTCATTATCGTCTATACTTAAATCTATGCCTTTTAAAACTTCCAAATCCCCAAAATGTTTTTTAAGACCTTTTATTTGTATCATAATAAACACCTCTCAACCTTTTTTGATACAGTAGATAAAATTTCTATTATAACAAAATAGAATAGTGCAACTATAATCCACATTTTAAAGGCTTGAAAATTTTGTGCAATTATTATTTCTCCACTTTGTGTAAGTTCCGTTATTCCTATTACAGAAAGGATAGAAGTATCCTTTAGTGAAATAATAAATTGATTTACAAGTGCAGGAATCATATTTCTGAATGCCTGAGGGAGAATAACTTTTCTCATTGCAATTCCATAAGGTAATCCTAAACTTCTAGCTGCTTCCATCTGTCCTTCATCTACAGCAAATATCCCTGCTCTAAATATCTCTGCCATATAAGCTCCAGCATTAAGACTTACCGCTATAATACCTGCTACTACAGCATTTATTTTAAAATTTAGTGCATTAGGTAATCCAAAATATATAAAAAATGCCTGAACAATTAATGGTGTTCCTCTAACTATGTCAATATATATTTTTGCTATTACCTTTAACCATTTTATCCTACCTACATTTATAAGGCCAAAAATAAGTCCTATAAATGTTGCTATTACAAGAGCAATTACAGTTATTCTTAGCGTCATTGACAATCCTGCTAAAAGGCTTGGAAAACTCTCCTTAAATAACTCTATAAAATCCAAACAATTTCACCTACTTATTCTTAATATATTTTGCTACTATCTTATCGTACTCTCCATTAGCCTTAATTTTTTTAAGTCCAGCATTGAATTTCTGTAAAAGTTCTTTGTTTTCACCTTTCTTAACAGCGAAACCATATTGATCCTTCTGCAATTTTTCGTCTAACATCTTTAATCCACTGTTCTTATCAATTGCTAACTTATATCCTATTACTGGATAATCATCAAGTGCTAAATCTGCATTCCCGTTTTGAACTTCTTGGTACATTGAAGGAGAATCATCAAAATATCTTATAGCTTTAAATTCAGCTTTGTGTTCTTCAGCATATTTTGCTCCATCTGTACCCTTTTTTACTGCAACAACTTTATTTGCAAAATCTTTAGAGCTTTTTATTTTATCATTATCTTTTTTTACTGCAACTGACAGTCCTGATTCAAAATATCCATCTGAAAAATCAAGTACTTTCTTTCTTGCATCTGTAATAGTCATTCCTGCAAGTGCTCCGTCTACTTGACTTGCTGTAAGTGCAGGTATTATACCATTAAAATTCATTGGCTTTAAATCATAAGTAAAATTCTCCTGTTTTGCCACAGCTTTTAATATTTCAACATCTATTCCCGTATAGCTGTTACCTTTTTTAAAATCAAATGGTGCATAAGTTGTATCTATTGCTATTTCATATTTTTTATTAGAAGTACTACTTGAACTACTAGTTCCTTGGCATCCTGTAAGTAAGCTTCCAAAAATTACTGATACAATCGTTATTATTGCTATAACTTTCTTTTTCATAATAATTCCTCCTATGTATAATTATATTATCAAACTTTAAATTTTAAGGTTTTTTATTGACGATTATTAATCATACAAGTAATTATATATGTTAAATTGTCAATAGTCAACTTTCCTTAATGATATATTGTAAATAGAACAAATATTAAAAAACATGCTTCCAAAATTATTAGAATCATGCCTTTTAGTTTATGAATATTTTTAAATTATATTCCCTTTTTTATGTTTCAAATCCATATATTATTTTTCGACTTTTTTATTACCAGGCAACATACTTTATCAATGTAAAAATTAGACTTATTAACCTTATCAACTATGTTATAATAGTAGAAAAAGAAAGGTGCTGATTTAATACTAAATGTTTGGCTACATAACTCCATACAAACCTGAGCTAAAAATAAAAGATTATGAAAAATTCAAAGCCTATTACTGCGGACTTTGTTTATCTATAAAAAAAAATTATGGAAACATACCAAGAATTCTAATCAATTATGATATTACTTTCATAGCAATATTACTTGATGCAATGCAGCAAAAGCAATGCGAGTTTAAAACTGGCAAATGTATAATGCATCCATTAAAAAATAGAATGTTTATAATAAATAATCCCGCAATTTACTATGCAAGTTTTTTAAATATATCCCTTGCCTATTTTAAGCTTGTAGATGACGTTAAAGACAATAAATCTATTAAATCCGTCTTATATGCTCGTCTTATAAAAAATTACATGAATAAATTCCCCAAAGAATTTAACATTCATGGCGAGTTTATTAAGGATAAACTAAATGAACTATATAAATTAGAAGACAATAATACAAAAGACTATGGCATAGATGAACTTTCCAATCCTTTTGCTGAACTTACTGCATTTATAATAAGTGAATATAATCCAGATTCAAAATTTAAAAATGAACTTTACAATCTTGGGTATAATCTTGGCAAATGGATATATATAATAGATGCCTTTGATGATCTTTATGACGACATGAAAGAAAATAAATTCAATGCTATACATAGAACAATGAATAAAAATGGACTTGATTTTACCTCTTTTAAAAATTCAATAAAAGGAAGGATAGATTTTATTCTTGTAACTTGTGCAAGAAATTGCTTTGAAAATCTAAATAAATTGTCACTTACAACAAATAATGATATTCTATATAATATATTACAAAATGGTTTACTTAACAAAATGGAATTAGTATTCAATAAAGAAAATAAAAAATAGTTTAGCTTATATGAGGAGGAAATTTTAAATGCGTGATCCATATGAAGTACTAGAAGTTAAACAAGGGGCTTCTCAAGACGAAATTAAAAAAGCTTACAGGGAGCTTGCAAAAAAATATCACCCTGATCAATATGGTAATAACCCATTAAAAGATCTTGCTGAAGAAAAAATGAGAGAAATAAACGAGGCTTATGATTATCTTTTAAAAAGTGGTTCCAATAAAAGCTATGACAGCGGTAGTTATTCAAGTGAAAGCAGCTATTCATCAAGTGGAAACAATTCAACTTACAACTCTATTAGAATGGATATAAATAATGGAAACTTAAATGGTGCAGAACAGAAATTAAATTCTGTAAGAACTAGAGATGCTGAATGGAATTTCTTAATGGGCAGTCTTTATATGAGAAAGGGTTATTATGACAACGCGTATAATTACATTAGTACTGCATATAATATGAATCCACAGAATCCTGAATATAAAAATGCTTTTGAAACATTAAGTCAGAGAAATAATACATATAGAAGACCATACTACGGTGGTGCTGGAAATGACAGAGACAACTGTTTTAATATATGTGTTACTATATGGTGCTCAGAGCAACTTTGTGATTGTTTAGGCAGTGGATGTTAATATAAAAGGAAGGAGATTATAGCTATGACATCAATAAATAAACTTACAAGAGGAAGTATATATACAGCACTTTCAGTTGTTTGCATATATTTATCAAGTATAATACCAACTACAAAATTATATGTACTTGGTATTGCTGCTTGTGTGATTCCAATATCAATTATAACTACAGGAGTTAGAAACAGTCTCTTAGTTTATCTTGCATCTTCTCTACTTTCCCTTTTGATTATTGGCTTAAAATGGAATGTACTTGCTTATATAATACTTTTTGGTTCTTATGGATTTATTAAATTTTACATAGAAAAAATAAATAAACTTCCTATCGAATTAATATTAAAACTTTTGTTTTTCAATATAAGCTTAGTTGTAATGTATTTTCTCTATAAGTTACTTTTTATGGATGTATTAAAGCTAAAACTTCCTATAGCTGCCGTTTTAGTAATGATTCAATTAATTTTTCTTCTTTGTGACTATGCAATTACTTTATTCATTGCATATACAAGAAAGCGTCTTAAAATATAACAATAGCCCTTGAACACATTTATTAACTAATTAACTGCTGACTTGATGATTTAAATCGTGTACTTTATAATTAAATATATTGCTACTTAATTTTAGTAATTAATACAATATAACTATACTGGAGGTAAAAATATGAAAATAGCTGTTGCAAGTGATCATGCTGGTTTTGGTCTAAAAAATGAAATTAAAGCATTCTTAGAATCTAATGGACATGAGGTAGTAGATTTTGGGTGTCCTAGTGAAGAATCTTGTGATTTACCTGACTTTATTTATCCTGCATCTGTTGCTGTTGCAAAAGGTGAAGCTGACCGTGGAATATTTATTGATGGAGTTGGATATGGTAGTGCTTTAATCGCCAATAAAATATATGGCTTAAATGCTGCAGTATGCCAAGATTCATTTTGTGCAAAACTAGCACGTCAACATTCCAATACAAATGTTTTATGCTTAGGTGCTAAAATAATAGGTTCTGCTATAGCACTTGATATAGTTAAAGTTTGGCTTTCTACAGGTTTCCTTGAAGGTCTTGAAACTACTGAAAAATATCAAAGACGTGTTGACAAAGTAAATGCAATAAGTGAAAAACATTTAAAAAAGTTCTAATTAAACATAAACAAAAAAATAAACTGCCACACTAAAAAAGTGCGGCAGTTTATTTTTTTATTGTTTTCCTACCTTATTTTACAACTATATTAACCAATCTCCCTTTTATAACTATTACTTTTACAATATTTTTACCATCAGTTAATTCTTTAATTCTATCATCTTCAAGTGCCAATTTTCCAATAGCATCTTTGTCAAGATTAGCCTGTATATTTATCTTTGATTTTATCTTGCCATTTATTTGAATAGCAATTTCCACTTCATCTTTCACAAGTGCTTTTTCGTCAAACTTTGGCCAAGATTCATTAAATACTGAAAAATCATTTCCTAGCATAGCCCACATTTCTTCTGAAAAATGAGGTGCAAAAGGAGCAAGTATTCTTACAAAGTCATTAATTGAATCTTTAAGTAAACTAGTATTTTTATTTTCTTCATTTATATATTTTGAAAGAGCATTTGTATATTCCATTATTCTTGCAATACATGTATTGAATTGGAATTTATCTGCATCTTCTAAAATACCTTTAATAGAGAAGTTTCTTACATAATTTAAATCTTTTTCTGCACTATCCATAGTTGTTTTTGTGTTATCTGAAGAAGCTAGCTCTTCTTTGCATTGCTCAAGTATTCTCTGAACCCTTTCAACAAATTTTGAGATAGCCTTTATGCCCTCATCACTCCAGGCACCACCTTCAGCATAATCGAATCCAAACATAAGATAAAGTCTAAAAACATCTGCTCCATATTTTGAAATATAATCATCAGGTGAAATAGTATTTCCTTTAGATTTACTCATTTTAACTCCATCAGGTCCAAGTATAAGTCCTTGATGCCTTAATGAAAGGAATGGCTCATCAAAATTTAAATATCCCATGTCTCTAAGTGCTTTAGTCATAAATCTTGCATATAATAAATGCATACATGCATGCTCTGGGCCTCCCACATATTTATCAACTGGAAGTATTTCATTTATTTTTTTAGTGTCAAAAGGTTTATCACTATTTTTATTATCTGCATACCTTAAATAGTACCATGATGAACATACAAATGTATCTAGAGTATCAACTTCTCTCCTTGCTTTTCCACCGCAGTGTGGACATGTAGTATTTACAAAAGAATCAGATTTTGCAAGTGGAGATTTACCATCAGGTGTAAATTCAACATCATATGGAAGTTCAACAGGAAGTTGATCTTCTGGTATAGGTACTATCCCACATTTGTCACAGTATACAACAGGAATAGGAGCTCCCCAATATCTCTGCCTTGATACAAGCCAATCACGCATTCTATAGTTTACTTTCCATCCTCCAAGATCATCTTTTGAAAGTTTATTTACAATAGCTTCTTTTGCTTTATTTCCCGATAATCCATTAAATTCATCACTATTAATAAGATTGCCATAACCAGTGTATGGAAGTTCATCTCCACCTTCAACAACTCTAATTATGTCTAATTTATATTTGCTTGCAAATGCAAAATCTCTCTCATCATGCGAAGGTACTGCCATAACTGCACCTGTTCCATAAGAAGCAATTACATAATCTGCAACCCATATAGGAACTTTTTTACCGTTTATAGGATTTATAGCATATGACCCTGTAAATACGCCTGTTTTTTCTCTCGTAATTGACTGTCTTTCAATTTCAGATTGCTTTTGTGATTGTTTTTTGTATTTCTCAACTGCTTCTTTAAATCCATCTTTTGTAACTTTATCCGTAAGAGAACTTTCAGGAGCTAAAACTACATAAGTAACGCCGCAAAGTGTATCAACTCTTGTAGTAAATACACCAAATGTTAAATCTGAATCAGAAACCTTAAAAGTAACCTGTGCACCTTTTGATTTTCCTATCCAATGTTTTTGCATAGCCTTTGTCTTTTCAGGCCAATCTAAATCATCTAACTTTTCTAAAAGTTCATCTGCATAATTTGTAATTTTAAAGAACCACTGTGTTAAATTTTTCTTTTGAACTTCACTTCCACATCTTTCACAAGTTCCATCTACAACCTGCTCGTTTGCAAGCACTGTTTTGCAGCTAGGGCACCAGTTAACAGGTGCATTTTTTCTATAAGCAAGACCATGTTTGTATAGCTGAAGAAATAGCCATTGAGTCCATTTATAATAATCAGGTTTGCATGTAATAACTTCATGATCCCAGTCAAACATGGCACCCATAGCTCTAAGCTGTTTTTCCATTGTTTCAATATTCTTCATTGTAGAATCCTTTGGATGAATTCCTGTTTTTATTGCATAGTTTTCAGCAGGTAGACCAAATGCATCAAAACCCATAGGCTGGAATACATTATATCCCTGCATTTTTTTAAATCTAGCCCATGAATCCACAGGGCCATAATTAAACCAATGTCCAGCATGAAGTCTTGCTCCTGAAGGGTATGAGAACATTTCAAGAACATATAATTTCTTTTTTAAATTATCTTCATCGAATTTATAAACCTTTTTTTCTTCCCATAATTTTTGCCATTTTTCATCAATATCTGTACTGTACTTTGACATTTTAAAAACCTCCTTATATATAAAAAAAACTTCGTCTCCAAAAGAGACGAAGTAAAACTCCGCGGTACCACTCTACTTAGGATAAAACAAATCCCACTTAAAAATATAACGGTTTTAACCGTACCCTATTAAAGTAAGCTCCCAAGCGAGTTCACATATTATTATCACTGCATTGCAGCCTATAGCAGCTCTCTAAAGATAATATTAATGTTACTATTCTTGTTCAAAGCTAAATATATTAATTTATTTGAGAAAATTATAAGACATTGATAACAATTTGTCAAGAAAAAAAGCTAAGATAAAAATCTTAGCTTTTATGGCTGTCCTAGCAGGACTCGAACCTACACGATCCCTGAACCAGAATCAGGTGCCTTACCAATTTGGCTATAGGACATCAACAACAATTAATATTTTATCATATTTCAAAAAAAAGTCAAGAAAATTATAGAAAAATGGATAAATTTATTTTACCATTTGTTTTAATAATCAATGTACAAATGATTATTTATAATTTATTATTAATCATTTGTACATTAATCATTGTCTTTTTCACATAATGATCAATTGTCAATGCTCAATTATCAATGTATGTTGAAATTGCCTCGCAATTTCTTAAACTTAGTTAAACCCTTTTTAACTCTGAAATAGTTTTTTCTCTTTATTATTTATTAATCTTTTGTTCGTTACCTATTGTTCTTTGTTCTTTATTCTTTGTTCTTTTATTGATCATTGATCATTCGTACATTGATCATTGCTAATTGATCATTTATATGTTCTTGTCTTCCCTGTCCCATCTATTACCACATTAGGTTCAATTACAAGTTTTGTATCTTTTAAAATATTATTCTTATTTTTCATCGCACTTTCACCGTATTTGTTTTCAATTTCATCTCCTATTAAAAATATATCAAGATTTTGCTTTTTATATTTATTGTATACGTTATTGCATGCTGTAATAAGATTTTCCTGAGCTTCATCACTTATTTCCTTAATTTGACTATCTGTCAATTTCATATAATCTTGTGTTTCAATTATATTTGCCTTTATATTTATTTTCTTTGTTACTTTATACTTCTTCCCATCATAATTTATTTGTGTATGTGTCTTACTCTTTGCTATGTTAAGCGAAACATATCCATTTGTATTTTTAGGATAATTAATCTCCATTGACCCACTTGAAACATGATCTGCAATAAAATTATATGCTTCTCCTTCAGACTGAGGAATCATATCCTTTAATTTGTCATTTTTTAATATTGCTCCTCCACTGATAACAAGAGTAGGATTAGGCTCATCATTTGAGACTTTTAATACAGTTAATATATCTGTTTTATCTGTAGACTCTCTCATTGAAAGAAATTGATTAAGTGTACTTTCGACTGCTCTTGAACTTGATCCTATATTTTTTGTAAGATCCCATATAAAAAGTCCAACAAATTGTTCTCCTTCAAAGTTCCCTTTGCAAAGTCTCGATACATCTCCATCATAAACCGCAATAAATGGTCTTATTATAAAATGAATATCACGTCTAAATATATCAAAATATTGCCCTATTCCAACTAATGCAGCCTTTTTAGTATATATTATAGCTTTGTTTTGAGTATAATCTATCTTAAAACTTGATGCCAAATTAATATTGTTTAAAGCTTCAAATGCAGTTTTCCCTGTTCCTTTTAAAACAATTCTCTCTGCTTTTTCTGAAGCCTTAGATGGCGTTTTAGCAGATTTAAATATCTCAAGATATATAATAGGTTTTTTTTCATTGTCAACATCCACAATTATAGAAGTTACAAATACTGCATTGTTTATATCTTTATACCCATAACATCCAGTTAAAAGAAGGCACAATATCATAAAAAAGCACAATAAACTTTTTTTCATTTTTTATCAACCTCATTTGTAAAATCTTTTGATATTGAATCAAGTTCATCCCTCACAATTATATCTTTAAAGTTAAATTTTCTAACTGTCCCCAAAGGAAATAGATATTTATATCCACAGCTTTTAAGTCCTGCAATATGAGATAGACATATAAACACACATACAAAGAATCCTGGGAGTCCTGCTACAGCAGAAAATATTATCATTAAAACTGACCAAAAAGTTATTCCTCCATAAAGTTTTGGTGTTAAAAATGAAGAAATTGAAGATAAGGCTACTACAATAGTTGTAGTTTCAGAAGCAAAACCTGCACTTACAGCCGATTGACCAAGTATAAGTGCTCCAACTATACTCATCGCTTGACCAACGGGCTGGGGAAGTCTTATACCTGCCTCTCTTAAAATTTGAAAAAAGAAAAGCATAAGAAGCACCTCTACAACCATTGGAAATGGTACACCAGCTCTTGATATAGAAAGTCTAAATACAAATATAGAAGGTATAAGTGAAAAATGATTTGTTGTTAATGCTATATACAGTCCCGGAATCATAATTGCTATTATAAAAGTTATCCATCGTAATATTCTCACCATATTTGACATATATTTATTTAAATAATAGTCATCTGGCATTTGAAAATTTTCGTAAAAAAAATACGGAGCTGTTATAACAAATGGAGTTCCATCAACGATTACAGCCACTCTTCCCTCGAATAATTTTGATGTCACAACATCCGGTTTCTCAGAATACCCTATAGTTTCGAAAAAAGTTTTCTTTTCGCTTAACTTTTCCTCTATATAATTTGTATCAAGTATAAAATCTGTATTTAGCTCTTTAATTTTCTTTTTTACCATATCTACAAGCCTGTCACTTGCAATGCCCTTTATATAGCAAAGTACTACTGTTGTATCGGATTTTTCCCCAACAAAAAAACTTTCAAATTTCAAATCCGCATTTCGCGCTTTTCTCCTTATAAGTGAAATATTATCTACAAAAGCTTCTGTAAATCCCTCTCTTGGACCTTTTATAACGCTCTCTGTAATAGGAATTCCAACGGATCTTCTTGCCCAGCTTTTTGCTTCACAAAATATAAAACCCTTATAAAAATCTGCTATAATTACAACGTCACCTGAAAGTATATGATAAAGCATTTCATGACTTGTTTTTATATCTCCTATTGAATTTGCAAAAAGTATCTTTTTTGTTATGTCTTCTGCACTTTCTATATTATCTTTATTTCTTATTATTGGACCTATTACATATTGACTTATAAATTTAGCATCAGACATATTATCAATAAATACTATATGGATATTACCTTTATTGCATTTTATATCCCTATATTTTACATCTACGTTTCCACTAAACTTTTCTTTTATAAAAGTAATATAATCTTCATTCACAATACCACCTCTTTTTTGAATAATATTGTTTAAATATCAAATAATACAATTAAAGCTAAAGACTTTAATAATAGTATGCATTTTTCTAAATACTTTATTCAAAAGAGGTAATTAAATGGATAAATTCAATATCGGTCATATATTTTTTATATTAAGTGGTTTAGTAATAGTATCAATGAAAACTTATCCTTCTCTTATTACTACTTTAGGAGGGCGTGATTCATGGATTTGCGTTATGTGTGCAGGTATAATAATATTTGTCTATGCTTACTCAATGCTAAATATATGTAAAAAAAATAATAATTACAATATGTGTAACATTTATAAAAGTGCCCTTGGCAAAAAAATAGGAACCATATTTATTTTGTTTTTTTTATTAACTTTAATTTTAACCTTAATTGAATGTTCTTCAATAGAAGCAAATTCAATGAATATAAATATGCTCCCAGAAACACCACCTTGGTTTTTCATATTGTTTTTTATTGTTCCAGCAATTTACACCGTAAGTAGAGGCAAGAATTCCGTAATAATAGTAACTATTGTAATAATCTCTACAATTATATTTTCAGGTATTAATCTTGCACTACTTACACAAGGCTATAAACATACAGAATATCTTATGCCTATAATGGAACATGGAATTGATAGTAAATTTATTTTTGCAGTAATTAAAAGCTTGTGCTATTTTGGAAGTTTTTCAATAATACTTCCTATGCTAAACGAATTTAAAGATAAAAAAAGTTTGTGGAAATACACCGGTTGGACGTTATTCTTCATTATTCAGATGGAAGTCTTTGCTATAGAAGGGTTAATTGCAACTTTTGGTATTGGAAGATTAAATCCTATTTTTTTCCCAAAATTAATTCAAACTCAGTTAGTAAACTATTTTAATTTTCTTGAAAGTGGCGAATTGTATGTAATACTTCAAATGCTTGGAGGCTGGTATGTAAAATATATACTCACCCTTATGGCTATTGCTCTCATTCTAAAGAACTTAAATATAAAAAATAAATATTATATATACTTATTAACATTAATAATAGGTATAGTTTCATATTTTATCTCAGATAATACCATATTGCTGTTTAAAATACTTAACATATACCTATATATAATCTTAGGAAATTTTATAATCATTCCATTAATAATTTTTATAATATACAATTTTAAGCAGAAAAAGAAATCTGTAAATTAATTGTTATTTAAAACTATTTACAGTTTTTTCGATTGAATTAAGAAGTTTTGCTAACTCGAATTCTTCTCCACTTGCAATAAGACCGTTTAATTTATCCCTATATCTAGATGCTTCTTTTACTTTTCCAATTGATAGTAAAATTGTGAGCTGATTTGTAATATCTGATATTAAACTTGATTTTATCTCAAATAATTTTTGCGCATCTTTTATTTCATCTTTTATTTCGAGCATTTCCTGATCAAGTTTAAATGCAGCATCAGCTCCATTTTTAAGTTTTTCTTTTATAGCTGCTGGTATGTCCTGTTTATATTTATAATTAAGCGAATGCTCAATTGTTGCCCAAAAATTCATTGCTAGTGTCCTTATTTGGAATTCTGCTAATATTTCCTTTTGTCCTTCAGCCATGTTAACAGGATATTTTATTATAATATGGTAACTTCGATAACCACTTCTTTTTACATTATCAACATAATCTTTTTCATATAATATTTGCATATCTTTTCTTCCTCTTATAATGCTTACAACCTTTTCAATATCATCAACAAATTGGCACATTACCCTTATACCTGCTATGTCTTCCATTTCAAGTTGTATTCTATTAAGTGGTATGTTGAATTTATTTGCCTTTTCTAAAATACTTGATATCTCCTTAACTCTTCCAGTTACAAATTCTATTGGAGAATATTCATTTCTTTTTCTATATTCTTTTCTTATACTTCTTATTTTAACTTTTAATTCATCCACTGCTTGATTATATGGTATTAAAAAAGTTTTCCACTGTATTGATGCCATAAAATTCATCCCTTACACAAAAATTTATAAATATTACTTCACAATTGATTATAAAGCTTTTAACTTTTCATCTCAATGTTTAATTTCAATACGTATTTAAATAATTTGTTATGTATTTTAACTATTTTTTTGATATAATAATATTGGATAGAACAAATATATTTAGCTATTACAAATTTTGATAAATTTTGACGGCAAATTAAATGAAAGAAGTGGCATATGTAATGGTACAAAACAACAAAAATATACTACCCGAAGATTTATTATATGACAAAACAGTATTATGTCCCGTTTGTAGAAATAAATTTAAAGCACGAGCTCTTAAAAAGTTTTCCTATAGAATCGTAGATAAAAGCAGCGATTTTTTTATAAATTATAGTGCAGAAAAATTAAATCCTTATTTTTATGACGTATGGCTTTGCAATTCATGTGGTTACACTACTATGAAAACAGATTTTGAAAAAATTAGGGCTTCAAAAAAAGAACTTGTAATTAAAAACATATCCTCAAAATGGCGTCCTAAAGATTATCCTAATGTATATGATGAAAATATTGCTATTGAAAGATTTAAGCTTGCTCTTTTAACATATACTATAATTGGAGCACCAAATTACATGAAAGCTATGAATTGTCTTAAAATAGCTTGGGTTTACAGAATACTCAAAGATAATGAAAATGAAGTATCTTATATGGAAAAAGCCTTAGCTGGATTTAATGAAGCATACATAAAAGAGGATTTTCCAATGTATGGCATGGACAGATTTACTTTAATGTACCTTATTGGCGAGCTATCTAGACGTCTTAATAAAGAAGATGAAAGTTTAATCTGGTTTAGCAATGTTTTAGGCTCAACAATGGCATCATCAAAAATTAAAAGCTTAACAAGAGACCAAAGAGATTTAATTAAAGAAAAGAGAGAAAAAAATTCAAGCACGGACAGTGCTGTTAAAGGTTCTAAAGAAAAAGGAACAGGTCTATTTAAACTTTTTTAAAATAATCAATTATCAATAAATATTAGCATTTCACATTTATTGATAATTGATAATTGATTATTCTATTATTATTGTAAAATTTTGATTGGAGAAAAATCTATATAATCACAAGAAGTTAATATATAGTCTATATTATTTTTTGTAATTATAGGTTTTACATTTTGAAGAAAAGGTCCATGTAAATGCCCATATATAACTTTTTCAACAGGATATTGTTCAATTAAATTAGTAATCTCATTATTTTCTTTAGATTCCCCCATAAATGCAGGATAATGAAGCATAACTATTATTTTTTTATATCCATTACTTACAGCTTCATCTAAAGATAATTTTAATCTTATATTTTCTCTTCTGTATATTTTTTTGTCATGTTCATCAAAATTATCATTTTCAGGATTTATCCATCCTCTCGTTCCACAAATAGCATAATCTTTATAGTTAAAAAAATTATTTTGAATAAAATTCATATCCTCATAAAGTTTATTTAATTTTGTTATTGAAGTCCAAAAATAATCATGATTTCCTTTTACAAATATCTTTTTACCAGGAAGTTCATGAATCCATTCAAGGTCCTTCATTGCTTCTTCCATATGCATAGACCAAGATATATCTCCTGCAGTAAGAACTGTATCATTTTCATTAATTGTCTTTAACCAATTTTTTTTTATCTTTTCATCATGTTTAAACCAATTATCTCCAAAAATATCCATTGGTTTATCTCCACTTAAAGCCAGATGAAAATCAGATATTGCATATAAGGCCATCCCTTCATCTCCTTTATTTTAGTTTGCTATCTACATCCATAACATAAGCTATTACTTCAGCTACTATTTCGTATAATTCAGGAGGTATACTTTCACCAATATCTACATTTTGTAATAACTCCGCTAGTTCCTTATTATACACTACAGGAACATTATTTTCATCTGCTTTTTTAACTATTTTATCTGCTATAACACCCATACCTGCTGCTGTTACAACTGGTACTTCATAACTTCTATCATATTTTAACGCAGCTGCTTTTTTTCTGTTATTAGGCATTTTTCCCCCTCCTAAACTCTTATATCAAGATTTCCTACTTTATCATTATTAAAAAAATTCCTGCATGTTACTATATTTAATTCTTCCTCTTTATTATCAACATTTACATTTATATTATAGCCCTTTTCATAAAATTTCCCCATAAGAGACACCTTGGCCAAATCCAAAACATTAATCCATTTCTTATCTGCTTTAATATCTACTTTTAAATTTTTATTCAAAATAGTAATGTATGCATCAACTACTCCCATATTTATAGTCTTAACAGAAGTTGCTATTTTCACATTCTTAGTATCTATTTTTTTACCACTTTTTCTATCATCTTTAATAATAAGCTTACAATTATATTCGTTATCTTTTAAATTTACAGGAACATCCATATAATAATATCCATCTGACATAGCATTAAACACCTTAAAATCATTTATGTTTTTATTTAATGTATTTAATATATTTTCCATTCCACTTTTGTTTAAATCAGAAAAGCTTGTAAGCTGCCTTATTGTATCTTTCATATCATTCATTTTAGCGTTTATTTCATTTAGAACGTCTTTAGCTGAAATTTTACTAGAAGGAACATCTGCTTTATTGTCAATTTGCGCTTCTTTTGGCTCAATTTTTGAAGTATTTAATTTTTCGATTTCCTGTTTGATACCGTTTATATCTTTACTTATTGAGGCGTCTTTTTGAAATATATTTTTAAAACTTTTTATATTTTCATCTGTAAAATCCAATCCATTTTCAATAAATGTTGTAATCTCATCTATATTCATACCTTTTAATTCGCTAAAGAATCCTTTTATAGTACTCCTCACTTGTGATGCTTCGCTGCTATTTTCGTCTATGCCTTTACCTTTTAAATATGCATCTATAAAATGTTCTTCTGTTTTAGGATCTTCCATTATACTATTCTTAAAACCTATTATACTTTTTTCATAAGAAATATTTTCCTTAGTAAGCGGTATATTGTGTTTTAAAAGACTCTTCATAATTGATAAATCTTCGTCCGTTGCATCTTCTCCAGCAAATTTAGATAAAATATCATCAATATCTTCACTTTTATCATTAATTACATCATCATTTTCCTCAGACTGCAGCTTTCTTATTTTTAGATTTCCATTTTCATATCCTTCAACAACAAATCTGCTAAATGCATTTACACTCATACTTGAAGCAGTATCTAATTTAGCAGAAAATTTCCATCCATCACTAAGTCTTATAATTGCCTCTCCTGTTTTACTATCTATAGTATCAGCTTTTTATGAAAATACATCTCCAACCTCAACAATGAGTTTTCTTGTATTTCTGCTTTCAGTATCAACTTTATTATTGACATTTACAATTCCAGGCATAATACTTCCTCCCTCCTTACTGCTTCCCATAATAATTTTTAAAACATCATTTTTTATACTGACCTCAGAATTCACTTCTGATGGCAAAGCATTTTCAATTTGAGATTTTATTTCAGAAAGTTCACTAAATATACTTTCTCCACCTTTAAAAAGAGAATTAAAACTATTTATATTTTTACTATTTACGTCGATGTTATTTTCCATAAGTGTGGCTATATCTTTTAAATCACAACCTTTAAGTTCATTTAAAAATTGTGATATTTTTTCACTTACATTTTTACCTTCTACGCTATTTAAATCAATATTTCTACTTTCCAAATAAGTCTTTATAAACTGATCACTACTTGATTGCGTACTACTCATCTTGTTTTGAAAATCCAATAAATTTTTTGCATATATAACATTATCCTTTGTCAGTGGAACCCCGCAATCCATAAGAGTTTTTACAATAGCATAATCCTGTTCATTTGCTGAACTTCCAAAGCATTGTTTGATTATTTCATCTATTTTACTGTCTAAATTCGGGCTATTATTTTCTGACGGTAATAACCTTACTTTAATTTCGCCATTATCATAACCTTCAACTAAAAATTTATTTGTCTGACTTAAATCTGCATTAACATTTCCGTCTACTTTAGCACTTATTTTATTGCCTGAGCCTAAGTCGATAATAACTTCTCCATTTTGATTTTTAGTTTCAATTACTTTTGCATTAAATACTTGTCCAACTTGCATAGGTGCACTGCTTTTATCTTGAGAATTGATATTTTGACTAAAATCACTAACATTGGATATTTGAGACATATTATTACCTCCTTTCATCAATATCTATATTATCGTTTATATCTATAAATATTTTATATAAATAATCTCTAAAAAATTAACTGTCGCACTAAAATAGTACGGCAGTTTATTTTTTAATTAGTTCATTTCAATTCCATTACATTCTATTTAACAATTATCTTGTAGAATTTTTTCTTTCCACGTTTTAAAAGAGCACTTCCTTCTTTAAAATCATTTTCTGTGATTTTAAAACCTATGTCTGTAATTTTTTCATCATTCAAAACTATTCCACCCTGCTGAACAAGTCTTCTTCCCTCAGACTTTGAAGGTATAATTTTAGTGTCTAGTAAAACATCTAGAATTTGTGAATTAATCATATCTCTACTTATTGAAACTTCTGGGACATTGCTCATGTCACTGCCTTTTCCAAAAAGAGCTTCAGAGGCTTTTTGTGCTTTTAACGCTTCTTCTTCACCATGTACAAGTTTTGTAACCTCAAATGCTAATACTTTCTTTGCTTCGTTTATATGTTGGTCTTTTAAGCTTCCTAGTCTTCTAACTTCATCCATTGGTAAAAATGTTAACAATGCAAGACATTTTTCTACATCTGCATCCTCAACATTTCTCCAGTATTGGTAGAAATCATATGGAGATGTTTTCTCTGGATCAAGCCAAACAGCACCTCCAACAGTTTTCCCCATTTTTTTACCTTCACTATTAGTTAAAAGCTGACTTGTCATTGCATAAGCAGGCTTTCCTTCTTTTCTTCTTATAAGATTTACACCTGCAATCATATTAGACCACTGGTCGTCTCCACCAAGTTCAAGAATACAATCATATTTTTTGTTAAGCTGAAGAAAATCATAACCCTGCATAAGCATATAATTGAATTCAAGAAAAGATAAACCTTTTTCAAGTCTAAGTTTAAAACATTCTGCCGTAAGCATTTTGTTTACAGAAAAATGTACTCCGACTTCTCTTAAAAATTCTATGTAATTTAGGCTCATAAGCCAATTTGCGTTATTTTCCAAAATAGCATTTCCGTTATCAAAATTTATGAATCTAGCTATTTGTTTCTTTATACTATTTACATTATGTTCTATGTCTTCTTTAGTAAGCATTTTCCTCATATCTGTTTTTCCTGTAGGGTCCCCAACCATTGCAGTTCCACCACCTACAAGAACTATAGGTCTATGACCTGCTCTTTGCATATGAGCCATAATCATAAGTGCAATAAAATGTCCTACATGAAGACTGTCTCCTGTTGGATCAAATCCTATATAAAATGTTACTTTTTCTTTTCCAAGCAATTCTCTTATTTCTTTTTCATGTGTAAATTGTTTTAAATATCCACGTTCTTCTAAAATGTCTACAACATTTTCCATTACTTATATCAACTCCCAAGGTAATCTTATCTTATTTTAATAGTATATATTTAATTAATGCAATTATCAATATCAAAGCTAAAAAGAACTTATTACTTTATTTCTCCCCTGTTTTTTAGCTTTATAAAGCATAGAATCTGCTACATTCAAAACTTTTTCAAATGAATTTCCATCTTGGGGATATTTACTTATTCCAAAACTTGCAGAAATTTTTGCTTCATTTTTTTCATATTTAATAGAATTATTAACTAAATTTTTTCGGATGTTTTCAATCATATTATAAACAACTTTATTTTCGTAAGTTCCTACTATATAAATTACTATTTCTTCTCCTCCATACCTTGCTATAGTATTTTCACTTCCTACACTTTTTTTTATTAAATTTGTAGTTTCAATTAATGCGACATCCCCAAATTGATGTCCATACGTATCATTTACATTTTTAAAATTATCTATATCAACCATAACTATATAAAAATTTCTATTAGGTTCACTCTTTATTACTTTATCAATATGCTCAAAAAAATATCTCCTATTGTATATTTTTAAAAGCGGATCAGTAATTGAAGTCTCTTTAATCTTGTTGTATAAGACATTATTTTCAAGAGCAATACCTATTTGATTGGTTATAGATGAAATAAAAGAAATATGTTCTTTATTGAAAAAATTATATAGGGTATGTTCAACTATAATATAACCCTTGAATACACTTCCTAAATTTATTGGCACGCCAATTATAGAATGTACTAAGCTTTTTTTTAATTCATTATGAAATAGTGGATTTTTACTGTTTATTTCAAATGTCTCTCTCTCTTTTATAAGCAAATTTATTTTACTCTGTTCTAAGTTTAACAATTCATTTTTATTTGTAGCCTTTATTGTTAATATTCCACTTTCATCAGTTAAATAAATAGATGAATATGCTGCTCCTAATATACCTATAATCATATCATTTATCATAGGTATGAGATTTCGATCACTTATATTTGAATTGATATATTGACTTATTTGTACAATGTTAGTAAGTGCATCTAATTGTTTTTCTAACCTTATATTTTTTTCATTTAATATTTGAATTGTATTTTCAGCAAAGCTCTGGTAAACTGCATACTCATCTGTAATTTTAGTAAGTTTTTCTTCATTATCACTATTTTTATTCATATTTAATATTTTCCCCCGGGTAAATAATTTTCCTCTCATCTGCTTTGCCTTATGCTGATATTTTCCTAATTTATTACATTATTTGTATTAAGAATCACATTCTTATTATACACTAAATTTCTATTTTTTTTCAATATATCATATCTTTATTTATTTAATGATGCTATAATGTTATTAGAGTTTAACTCTTAATTTGTAGGTTAATTGTCAAGGTGATCTCAACTCCTTCTTATCATAGGAGAGGATGTTGTCAAGATTGATTATTCCTATGGTATATTTCTAAGGAGGGTTTTTTATGCCAGATAAGACAATTTTATGCAAAGACTGCGGTAAAGAGTTTGTTTTCACTGAAGGGGAACAAGCTTTCTATAAGGAAAAAGGATTTACTAATGATCCTGTAAGATGTCCTGAATGCAGAAAAGCAAGAAAAAATCAAAAAAACAATTACCACAGAGGTTAATATGGTAGATAAAAAGAGAGGTTATCCTCTCTTTTATTTTTTTATAATATTACATGGGAATATATAATTACTTTAAGGGCAAACTAGTATTGTTTATGTGAATTTTATAATAAATGACCTTTGGAGGAATGCCGATGAAATTCTTACGCTGGATAAGCAGCTTATCTCTTTTAATACTGCTAATATTACTTATATTTAAAGCTGGTTTAAACCTTATAAATATATACTTAGCTTTAGCCTCTGTTATATTCGTTATTGACATATTTTTCAAATATAGATTCACCAATTAAATTGAACATGTCCGGCGAGAACTTAAAATTCAATTCCCTTTCTTGCCGGAACTCCCTTATTAAAATAATGTTTTACTTCTTTCATTTCAGTTATAAGATCAGCTTTTTGTGCAATTTCAGATGGTACATCTCTACCTGTTAAAATCAATTCAACACTACTAGACTTTCTTTCAATTAATTTTAAAATGTCCTCTTTAGAAAGGAGCTCATTCTTAATAGCTCCCATTATTTCATCCATTATAAGTACATCACATTCTTCTTTTTTTAACACTTCAATGCAAAAATTATAGGCTTTTTTTACTTCTTTTTTAAGTTCAGCCTTCTCATTATCATTTAGATTCCAAAAGAAGTCCCTTTTAGTCTCAAATCTAAATATTTTAAAATTAGGTTCCAATTTCTTTATACTTTTTAACTCCCCTGTATCATATGTTTTTAAGAATTGTACCATATAAACCTTAAGTCCACTGCCGCATGCTCTTACCCCTTGTCCAATTGCTGCTGTAGTTTTACCTTTTCCATTTCCTGTGTATATATCAGTATAACCTCTCATAAGTTTTCCCAAAATATCACCCTTTCGTAAAATAATTTTTATTCATTAATCCACCTTGAAGCATCCATAGCATAATAAGTTATTATTATTTTTGCCCCTGCTCTTTTTATTGATGTAAGCATTTCAATTACAATTTTCTTTTCATCAATAACCCCAAGAGAAGCAGCTGCTTTAACCATTGCAAATTCTCCACTTACACTGTAAGCTGCTAATGGATAATTAAATTCTTCTCTAGCATCTCTTATCACATCAAGGTATGACATAGCCGGTTTAACCATAACTATATCTGCTCCTTCATTTATATCATCTTCAATTTCTAGCATTGCCTCTCTTACATTAGATGGATCCATCTGATAGCCTTTTCTATCTCCAAATTGCGGTGTAGAATCAGCAGCATCTCTAAATGGTCCATAAAAAGCTGAAGCATACTTAGCACTGTATGCCATAATACTTACATCTTTATAACCATTTTCATCTAAAATATTCCTTATAGCCCCTACTCTTCCATCCATCATGTCAGAAGGTGCAACCATATCTGCTCCAGCCACTGCATGTGATAGAGCTATTTTAGCTATATATTCTATAGTTTTATCATTATCAACTGTTTTATTTACAAGTATTCCACAATGTCCATGACTTGTATATTCACACATACATACATCTGTTATTACCCAAATACTCGGTGCTAACTCTTTTATCTTTCTTACTGCCTTTTGAACTATTCCATTTTCATCGTAAGAGCCACTTCCTACTTCGTCCTTATGATCAGGAATTCCAAAAATCATTACGCCCTTTACTCCAGAGTCTACAATGTCTTCAATTAATTCATGAAGTCTATCAATAGACCAATGATAGTTTCCTGGAAGTGATTTTATTTCACTTTTTATATTTTCGCCTTCAACTACAAATAATGGATAAATAAAATCATCCGAATTTAAAACAGTTTCGCGAACTAAGCTTCTTATTGTAGGGCTTTTTCTAAGTCTTCTATGTCTTCTAAACATTTATCTTCCTCCCAACCAATTCTCTTTTAATATAATACTACTTAGTTTATTTTATTTCCACATGATTTTTCATTAACACTTTAGTTTTAAGATACATATTTTATTATTGAAACGAATTTTAAGGGTGTAATAAATGCAAAACGAAAATAACATAAAAGCACTACTTTTCTCTAAGAATTTATATTCTACAATTATATATAAACTGAGGCACTTGCTTAAATTTATAGGCCCAGCTTTTATTGTAAGTGTTGCATATATTGATCCTGGTAATTTTGCCACAAATATAAGTGGAGGATCAAAATTCAATTATACACTTTTATGGGTAATATTATGGAGCAACGTAATGGCAATATTTCTCCAAATAATGTCAGCTAAAGTCGGAATTGCAACTGGTCATAATATTCCATATATGTGTTCTGTAGTTTTCCCAAAATATTTAAATTTTATATTTTGGATAATAGCAGAAATAGGCGCTATGGCAACAGATTTAGCTGAGTTCATTGGAGGAACACTTGGCATATACTTACTTTTTAAAATTCCCATGACATATTCAGCATTAATAACGGGTGTAGCTACCTATTTAATCTGCTGCACAGAAAAATATGGGCAAAAGATTGTTGAATTCATAATATTTTTTTTAGTAACAATAATCGCTATATGCTATACAATAGAATTATTTTTTTCAAATCCCAATTTAAATCAAGTATGCATACACACTTTAATTCCCGAATTTACCAATTCCGATTCAGTATTAGTTGCAGTTGGACTACTTGGAGCAACAGTTATGCCTCATGTTATATACCTACACTCTAATCTCGTAAAGTATATAGGTAAATATAACTCAGTAGTTGGTAAATCAAAGCATCTTAAAATGGAAAAAATTGATATATTCATAGCTATGAATATTGCTTTTATAATAAACGCTGCTATGGTAGTAGTCTCTGCCGCTGTTTTTTATAAAAATAATATATATGTAAATACCATTGAAGATGCAGATAAATCACTTCAGCCACTTTTAGGATCATTTTCATGTTTAGTTTTTGCAGTGGCACTAATTGCCTCAGGTTTATCCTCTTCTTCCGTTGGAACTATGGCAGGTCAAACTATAATGAAAGGCTTTGTAAATTTAAATATTCCTATAAAAATAAGACGTATTGTTACCATGCTTCCTGCTTTAATAATAATCTTTCTTGGGATAAACCCTATGAAAGCTCTAGTTTTAAGTCAAGTTGTTTTAAGCTTTATACTTCCATTTCCAATTATACAAATGCTCTACATAGCTAACCGCAAAGATTTAATGGGATCATTTGTAAATAAAAAATTCTCACGATATATAGGTATAATAATAGCATCTATTATTATAGGTTTGAATATCTTTCTTTTGTATTTAACCTTATTTTAAAGAAAGTGATCAATGCACAAATAAATAAGCATTGATCACTTTCTTTATTTTATATGTTAATTTAATATTATTTTTATGTTATAATTTTAAATGATATTTCAAGGAGGTTTTTTAATGGAAACTCTAAAAAATGAAAACATAAAGAATACAGTTACAAGAGCTTTAAACTTTCTAGATAATAACTACACAATATTACTTGCAATAGTGCTCTTTGTAGGTGTACTCCCAGTATATTTTAGTGGTAACAACGCAGGTACAAAAATCACAGTGTCACTATATTGGTTTGCTGCTGCAACTGCCTTTCCAGATCGTAGAAAAGATGTTAGATGGACAACCTTTTTAATTCTAATGATACCTTTTATACTTTTTGTAAATTACATTGAAGCTAATGGATATACAATTTGGGGGAAAATCTTACATATGCAAATAGCAAGTCATATATCCGTTATAGATTTAAATCCTATATTTAAAAAGATACCTTTTAATGATGGAGCTTTTGCCCGCATTTACAAAAATCAGACTTTAACTTGGTTCATGCGCCTTGTTTATAATAATGGTTTTGTAGTAACCGCTGTAATTCCGATTTATAGATCTGCAATTTGTAAAGATTTAAAAAAGACGCTAAGATATATGCTTTCTGCTCATGTACTTCAGATATTTCTTATTAGTCCTTTTTACATAGTATTTCATTTACAAGAAGTTTGGTACGTTTTAGGTCAACCTGATGGTCTTGACAGACATTTAACTGGTGCTGCAGCTGCTGGTTGGACACTTAACTGTTTTCCTTCAATGCATACCTCAATTTCTTTTGCAATGTTTTTACTTGTACTAAGAGAAAAGGATAAAATATTCAAATGTGTCTGGGGATTTTTCTGTCTAAGTGTAATATACTCAACACTTTACCTTGAAATCCACTGGGTAATTGATATAATAGCAGGCTTGATACTAGCCTATGTAACAGTTAAACTAGCTGATTTTATTTTAGCTAAAGTTGACAAATTAATTGAAAAATACAAGAAATATTACTATAGAAACAGTGAATCATCTTTTTTTGATTAATGGAAGAAATAATAAGGAATAAGTAAGGTGATTGTTTTTTCCATAAAAATAAAGTATATATTAATGTATAAAAAGTGCCGCCACATTAACATAAAATAATATGTTAGCGTGGCAGCACTTTTCTTTATAAATAAAAACTAATCATTATTCTTTAGCTATATCTGATAAAACAAGTCCTTTATTGTGCTCGAGAGCCCAGTTTATAGACCAATCGCTTTGGAAAAGCAAAAGATTTCTATCATTTCTATCTTTTACAGCCTTAGAATCTGAAGTAAGCACTAAATCCTTAGTATCACATTTTTGATCTTCAATCCATCTTATATTTTTATAAGCTAGTTTTTCCATTTTTATATCAACATTGTACTCATTTTTCATTCTGTATTCCAAGACTTCAAATTGAAGTACTCCTACAACTCCAACGATAAGTTCTTCTATACCAATGTTTATCTCCTTAAATACTTGGATTGCACCTTCTTCAGCAATTTGCGTTATACCTTTTATAAACTGTTTTCTTTTCATTGTATCAATAGTTCTAACTCTTGCAAAATGTTCAGGTGCAAAACTTGGTATTCCCTCAAATTTAAACTTTTCGTTACTTTCACATAAAGTATCTCCAATATTAAATATACCGGGATCAAAAACTCCTATAATATCTCCTGCATATGCCTTATCAATTATTTCTCTATCCTGTGCTAAAAACTGTTGAGGCTGAGTAAGCCTTACCTTATTTTGATTTTGAACGTGATTAACTTCCATTCCTTTATTAAATTCTCCTGAACAAATACGCATAAATGCAATTCTATCACGATGTGCTTTATTCATATTTGCTTGTATTTTAAATACAAATGCAGAAAAATCTTTTCTTGTAGAATCCACTTTACCCATATTGGACATTCTTGAAATAGGTTTTGGTGCAAGTTTTAAAAATTCTTCAAGGAAAGGTTTAACTCCAAAGTTCGTCAGAGCACTACCAAAAAATACAGGAGTAAGTTCACCTTTTCTTACGTCCTCCATGTCAAATTTGTTTCCAGCTTCATTAAGAAGTTCTATATCTTCAACAAGTTTGTCATGAAGCATATCTCCAAGAAGTCCTCTTAGGGAATCATCGTCAACATTGCCCTCAACTATTTCTACTTGAGTTTGACCGTGATTACCGCCGTTAAATACTTGAACATGTTTTTTATTTCTATCATACACACCCTTAAACTCTTTACCAGAGCCAATAGGCCAGTTCATTGGATAAGCTTTTATTCCAAGTTCACTTTCAAGCTGATCCATAAGATCAAATGGATCTCTACTCTCTCTATCCATTTTATTTATAAAAGTAAATATAGGTATATTTCTAAGACTGCAAACATTAAAAAGTTTTCTTGTCTGTGCTTCTATACCTTTTGCTGCATCTATTACCATAACAGCACTATCCGCTGCCATAAGTGTTCTATAAGTATCTTCACTAAAATCCTGGTGACCAGGAGTATCTAGTATATTAATGCAGTAATCATCATAATTAAACTGCATAACAGAAGAAGTTACAGATATTCCTCTTTTCTTTTCAATTTCCATCCAATCTGAAACTGCATGTTTTGATGCTCTTCTTGCCTTAACGGAACCTGCCATTCTTATAGCACCACCATATAAAAGCAATTTTTCAGTTAATGTAGTTTTTCCTGCATCAGGGTGAGATATTATAGCAAAAGTTCTTCTTTTTTCTATTTCATTTATATAATCAGCCAAATGTTTTTAGTCTAACAAAATATAATTAATATAGTTTTATTAAACTATTCCCTCCTTTAATTTACGTATTTAAAAGTATATTTTTATATAGCCTTAAATTTACATGGGACTATCTCCTCTTAATTTATATATTTAAAAATGCCTGTAAAATACAGACATAAAATAAGCTAAACAATTTTAATTATAACATTTCTCATAAAATTTTCAATAATTTAATGTTATAATAAATAGAGTAACACACAAATTGAAGGAGGACTAATTTTATGTACAAGCTAATTGCTCTTGATATGGATGGTACACTTCTTAAAGATGATAAATCTATTTCAATAGAAAATTATACTGCAATTCAAAAAGCAAAGGAAAAAGGTGTTAAAGTTGTTCTTGCTACTGGAAGACCAATAATGGGTATAAAAAAATATTTGGAAAAATTAAACCTTGTAAGTGATGATGACTATGCTGTAGTATTCAATGGTGCACTAGTTCAAACTACTAAAAGTAAAAATATACTTGCTAAGAATTTTTTATCTGTAGATGATATTAAAATACTTTATGATCTTAGTAAAAAATTACATGTTAATATACATTCATTAACACTTGATGGATGCATAACTCCTAAGACAAGCAAATATACCCTTTTAGAATGTAAAAATAATGATATGCCATTAAAAGAAGTGGATTTCAATAATGTTTCTAAAGACAATACTATAGTTAAAATAATGTTTATTGACGAGCCAGAAATATTAGACGAAGCTATAGCTAATATTCCTAAGGAATTTTATGATAAATATACGATAGTTAAGAGTTCTGCATATTTTCTTGAATTTATAAATAAGAAAGTTACCAAAGGTGAAGGTGTAAAACTCCTTGCAGATAAACTTAATATAGATATGAAAGATGTAATATGTATGGGCGATCATAATAATGACGTAGAAATGGTAGACTATGCAGGCCTTGGCGTTGCTATGGGCAATGGAACTTCTGACATAAAGAAAGTTGCAAACTTTGTAACAAAAACAAATGAAGAAAATGGTGTAGCCTACGCTATAAACAAATTTGTACTAAACAAATAGAAAAGCATTCATACTGCTGGCACAGGCATCAAATGCATGATGTCCTTGTCAATAGTATTATGGGGCTGTCGCACTACAATAGTGCAGCGGCCCCTTTATTTCTAACCTTTTGACATTTTATAATTTCCTTTTTCGTTGAAATCTTCTTTCCATGCCTTCTCAGCTGCTGGTTTATAGTCACTAGAAAGCTTATCCAATTCTTTCATAAACTCTTCATTATGAATCATATTATAAGAACTATCGTCAGTTGGGTATGCACCTGTTTTTTTAGTAATTTTTCTTACAACATCTGTATTATCAATCATCATGCATGGCATTAAAAGATTTTTATTATAAGGCTGATTTTTTCTAAGCTCTTTGAAAAAAGGTGTTCTAAATGCTTCTATAAGAGATTTTCCTTTAAGATTTATACTAGAAAAATGTGCAAATATACATGGTTCAACATCTTCTTTTGCATTTATGTGACAATAATATTTTCCTGCTATACATCCACCTACATAAGGTGCATCATTAAAGAAATCAGCACAAAAATATGGCATTGATGTTCTTATATCCCTTATTCGCCTTCCAAGTTCAATTCTTTGCTCTGGCGTAAGCATGTCCTTTGTATTTACGCCAACACCTACTGGCATATAAATAAAATACCAGCTTATTTTAGAACCTTTATCAATAAGCATCTGTATGAATTTTTTAGAAGAAACCGTCTCAAAATTATTGGTAGATACAGCAGAGGACACCCCAAATATCACTCCTCTTTCATGAAGCAAATCCATACCATTCATAACCTTTTCAAATGTTCCAATTCCTCTTCTTGCATCTGTTTCAGTCTCAAAACCTTCAAGTGAAAACATTGGAGCTACATTTCCAAGTTCTTGAATTCTATCTGCTAATTTTTCATTAAATAAAGTTCCATTAGTGTAAGGCATAAACATACAGTCATTATATTTTTCATAGATATCCAGCATATAATCATTTATAAATGGTTCTCCACCTAATATTATAAAGAAATATACACCTAAATCCCTTGCTTCTTTTATAATTCTATCCACTTCTTCAAAAGGTATGTCATCTTTTTTACTATACTGCCCTGCATAGCATCCCTTACACCTTAAGTTACATCTCATTGATGGACTTAAAAGTATTATGAAGGGTACTTTTGTATCCTCTTTTTTAAGATATTCATCTCTTTTAGGAACACCAAACCATGCAGCATTAGCAAGAAAATTCACAAAAAATCTACTTAGACATTTTTTATTAACAGTCTTAAATATGTTTTCTATATATTCATGTATGGAATCATTATTGTTGTAATAACTCTCGACATTAATAATTCTATCCAATGAATCTGGATCCTTTATTGTTTTCTTTAAAATTGCAAAAATTTTATCTGCATTTTTAATTGGATCCTTGTCCAAATATTTTAAAACAGCATTTATAAATACCTCTTGTGTATTTTTTTTTACGGATTCAGTAATTTTCATAAAATCCCTCCTATAAAATATCTAATTAATCCCTTTTCCTTTATTATACATCATAACTATATAGTTGATGAAATTAATAGTTAATAATACTGAACTTTTTATTCTCTTATATATATGCCTAATTTCAAAGCATAATACCTCAATAAAAAAATCAATTCTTAATTTATAATAAACTAAGAATTGATTTTTTTTATGAAAGTGGGATAAGCCCTATTTTCTTTTGCATTTTTCTTAAAGTTTTATTTGCTGTATATCTTGCCTTTTCATCGCCTTTTTTGTATATGCTTTCAAGGTAATTTTTATCCTCTAATAATTCTTTTACCTTCTTTTGAATAGGTTCAAGTTCATTTACAATAGCCTCTGCAACATCTGATTTAAAATCAGAATATCCTTTCCCCTCATATTTCTTTTCAATGTCTTCGAACTTTTCACCTGTAAGTGCATTTAAAATTGTCATCAAATTCTTTACACCTGGCTGATCATCACTGTATTTTACAATTCCAAGACTGTCAGTAACTGCTCTTGATACCTTTTTTCTAATAACTTCAGGAGGATCCATAAGAAGTATAAAGCTGTTTGGATTGTCAGATGACTTTGACATCTTCTTTTCAGGATTCTGAAGATCCATTATCTTTGAACCTTCCTTTGGTATATAAGGATCAGGTTTCTTAAATGTAGGGCTGTATGCATTATTAAATCTATCAGCAATAGTTCTTGTAAGTTCCATATGCTGCTTTTGGTCAAGACCTACTGGAACTAAATCCGCCTGGTATAAAAGTATATCTGCTGCCATAAGTATTGGATAATTTAAAAGTCCCGCACCAACTGAATCACTGTTACCATACTTTTGCGATTTACTCTTATACTGTGTCATCCTTAAAAGTTCACCAACATAAGTAGAACAATTTAAAAGCCATGCAACTTCACTATGTGCTGAAACATGAGACTGTATAAAAAGTGTATTCTTATCAGGATCAATCCCTGCTGCAATGTAAATAGCTAATATTTCAAGAGTTCTCCTTCTAAGATCCTTGGGCTGCTGCTTTACAGTTATAGCATGCAAATCAACTACACAATAGTAGCAGTCATATTCATCTTGAAGTTTAACCCAATTCTTAAGAGCACCAAGATAATTACCTAAAGTTAAATTTCCAGATGGCTGTATTCCACTAAAAATAACTTTCTTTTTTTGTTCTGTTTCTTCAACCATATTATCACCTCAAAATTTTATTAAAAAATAATTTTATCAAAATAAAAAAATCCCTAAACAAAGTTAAAACTCTGTTTAGGGCGAAATATACGCGGTACCACCTAATTTTAGAAAGCAAAATGTTTTCCCTTAGAGGATAAATTATCCTGTCTTTGTAACATAAGACACACGTTCAGAAATACTTTATTCTTTCCAAATCTCAAAGACCCATTCAGTTTAAGCATAAATATCGATTTCTCACCTGTAACCGATTCTCTGCAAATCTGTTTTTAAACTTACTTACATCTTATCATCAAACTTATATTTATTATATAATATATGATTTTTTTGTCAATAATTATTTTTTCCAAAGTCCATGAATATTGCAATACTCTCTTACTTCTTTTATTTCACCATCAACTTTAAATGATGCTTCTGGCTTTTCATTAGGATTCAAAAACTTTACATATGATTTATCTTCTGTAAGTACTTCAATCCATTTAATATAATGCTCTGAAGTCATAGGGTGCTGAACTTCACCAATTTTTACAAAAACTTCTGATCCTTCCTTTTTAACAACTGGAACATGTTTTTCTAATGCAGCATCTTCAGTATTTGCCTCAAGCAATGTCATTGGTTTTCCACAACAAACAAGAGTGCCACCTGCCTTTTCAAATACTTCGACAATATTACCACATACTTCACACTTATAAACTTGCCTGAATCCTGTCATTTTAACATCACCCTCCAATATAAACATATTTTAGATTAATTATACCATTATTTTTAATATTAAAACATTAATTTTTTAAAAATAGAATATGCTTTTTGAGTCTTGGAACAATATTAGTGTAAACCAAAAAAATTTTAAAGGGGGCATATAAAAATGAAAAAAGAAACAAGTTATCTTCCAAGAGAAAGAGATTTCATGGAACAAAAGCCTCATAAAATAAAGGTTTGCTCTGATGCTGGATGTTCAGAGGTTCCAGATCCAGTAACTGATCCAATAGTTTCAAACAACATTGCATGGCAAGAATTTGATTACACACATGACCCAACAAGAGAATAAAAATAATATGACTGTCGCACTAAAGTAGTGCGGCAGTTTATTTTTTAAATTGTAACTTTAACCTCATGTTTGCCACCATCAAGGTAAGGAACAAAACCCTCCTTTAATGCCTCTCCATCAAGAGTTACGGACTTTTTTATTCCTCTTTCAATTTTAATTTTGTATTCACAATTTTCATGAGTATAGTCTATTTCATATTCTTTCCACTCATGAGGCACACATGGATGAATTTCAAATCCCTTACCTTCTGATAAAGTAAGACCTAATATGTCTTCTATTCCAACTCTATACATCCAACCTGCCGTTCCTGTATACCAAGTCCAGCCTCCTCTTCCACTATTTGATTCCTCTGCATAAACATCAGCAGCCATTACATATGGTTCCACTTTGTATAAATCACTTTCTGACTTTGTTTTCGCATGATTTATAGGATTTATCATATTAAAGGTTTTCCATGCTTTATCTTCTTCTTTAAGCTTTGCCATTGCAAGTATTACCCATGTAGCAGCATGAGTGTACTGCCCTCCATTTTCTCTTACACCTGGTATATATCCTTTTATATATCCTGGTTCCATTTTGGAATTGTTAAAAGCAGGCGTTAAAAGTAACACCATTTTTTTATCTTCCTTTACAAGATATTTTTCAACGCTTTCCATTGCAACTTTTGCCTTTTTTATATCAGATCCCTTTGAAATAACAGCCCATGATTGAGCTAGTGAATCAATTCTGCATTCATCATTTTTAGAGGAACCAAGAGGCATTCCATCATCAAAGTAAGCTCTTCTATACCATTTACCATCCCATGCATTTTTTTCAACATTTTCTTTCACAAACTCTCCAAGTTCTGTATATCTCTGTACTCTATATTCATCACCATTATGTCTGCATATATTCTTAAAATTATTTAATATACTATATAAAAACCACCCAAGCCATACGCTCTCGCCTTTACCTTTGTTTCCAACAGTGCTCATTCCATCATTCCAATCGCCACTGCCCATAAGAGGTATGTTGTGTATTCCAAACTTTAATCCCTTTTCAATGGCTTTTACACAATGCTCATAGATTGTACCCTGCTTTTCAGATTTTTTTGAAACACTGTACCTTTCATCTTCATTTTCTTTTAATTCACTGTCCTCAAGGTAATTTACAGTTTCATCTAATATACTGTAATCTCCTGTGTTTCTTATATAAAAATCTGTAACATATGGAAGCCATAGAAGATCATCAGAAAATCTAGTTCTTATTCCACTATTAACTACAGGATGCCACCAATGCTGTACATCACCTTCTAAGAATTGTCTTGAAGCATTTACTATTATTTGTTTTCTAGTCATTTCAGGATCTAAGAAGCAAAGTGACATAACATCTTGAAGTTGATCTCTAAAACCATATGCTCCTCCCGATTGGTAAAAAGCCGTTCTTGCCCAAATTCTACATGACAGTGTTTGATACATAAGCCATCCGTTAATCATAATATTCATACTTTCATCTGGTGTTTTAACTCTTATTTTATTTAATAATTTTCTCCAATAATCTTTAGTTTTAGAAAGTTCACTCAAAACATTCTCAAATTTTGAATACTTTAAAGTTAAGCTGTTTATTTTTTCAAGACTATCTTCTTCTCCTAATATTACATACAGATTTTTTTCTTCTCCTCTGCCAATAGTTATTTTAGAATTTTCAGCCATACATGGATCAAGTCCTGCTCCACAATTTCCTGTAAGAAACTTCTTTAAAAGAGCATGTGGATTTTGAGCACTTCCATCTCTACCTATAAATTCTCTCCTGTTTCCTGTAAAACTATTTTGTTCTCCACCGAATATTTTCATGTAAGCATACATATTACCGAAATTCTCACTATATGGATTTCTAGCATAAATAAATTCATTTTCAGTATTAATGTTGGTAACAATATGCATTTCAGTATTCCTTGAAACAACTCCAAGTACAAGCTGAGCATAATAGGTTAAGGATATATTTCTCTTTATTTTTGATATATTTTTAAGATTAATCTTTATTATTTTTAAATTTTCCTCCATTGGTACAAACATTGTCATTTCTCCAAGGATTCCTTTTGCTACATGCTTAAAATTCGTATAACCTTTGCCATGTTCAACAATGTACTCTCCTGAATCTCTTACTGGTTTTGGTGTTATACTCCAAACTTCTCCAGTATCCTCATCTCTTAAATAAAGTGCCTCTGTAATTCTATCCGTTATATAATCATTTGACCATGGTGTTATTTTATTTTCTCTGCTGTTTTCACACCATGTATATGCACTGCCTGTTTCTGACACATGAAATCCAAAATTTTTATTAGATATTACATTAAGCCATGGAGCCGGTGTATTTTCAAAGTTATTTAATCTTATAACATATTCATCCTTTTGTGTGTCAAATCCACCGTACCCATTGTAATAACTAAGTTTACTATGTTCAAATGCAAACTTTCCATCTCCATAATCTATATTTTTCTTTTCTAGATATGGTATCTCATCTTTAAGTTTTATGCTACTCTTTACTTGACTTACAAGCAGCCCTTTATTTGAATCAACAACAAGCCTTGCAATTGCCATTAATAATTCTATATCTGAAGAATCCATTGTAGATTTTTCATATAAAAATATTCCTGCGGATTTATTTATTAAATCTTTTGAATGCCCAGAACTTATTTCATCTCTTATAAGATTGTTAAACTCCTGCAAATATCCACTATCCTTCATATCTAAAATTACAAGATCAACCTTTAATCCTTTCATTGCCCAATATTCATGTGCATTTACCATTTGTTTTACAAGACCAATATCTGATTCATTTCTAACAATAAGCAAAACTATTGGCAAATCTCCTGATATACCATAGGACCATAGTGCACTTTGTGATTTTTTCACATTTTCAATGTAATTGCTTCTTTCTCTAATCATTGTATTTAAAAATAATATTTTAGAAGCCATAAGCTGATATAAATTTGCTTGGTTTGGTTTGATTCCTAAATAATTCAGCTCCGCATGTATTTCGCTTGGTGCAAAGTTAAATATTCCATTTACATTTTGCATATCACTATACTTTTTAGCAAGTTCAATTGCATCCTGCCTCTCCTTTGAAATAGATGAAATATATGCAATACTGCTTACACTTTCTGCTGGTATTTTTACTTTAATCCTAAAACTTATTATAGGGTCAATTACATCTCCAGAGCTATTTTTAAGATTGTTATTACCCTTAAGTGCCTTAGGAAGAATTAAATCTCCATTTCTCCCAAGAAACTCTTCCCTTCTTGTTTCATACTGAATATCTCCAATTGTCTCACTGCCAGTAACTATAGTCTGCATAAGCCAAGGTTTATCCTGATTCTTTGCTCTTGGTCTTCTATTTGCCAAAATGCATATAGGATCTTTCAAAAATTCAGTTCTTATAAAAAGGTTGCTAAAAGCAGGATGAACTTCATCAGCACTTAAATTTGCCAGTGTAACTTCACAGTAACTTGTAATTTCCATGCTTTTTTCCTGCTTACTTGTATTTTTAATAGTTATCCTTCTAACTTCTGCATTGTCTTCATTGGAAACAGCCACTTCAGTTTTTGTCTCAATATCTCCATCTTTTCTTTTAAATTCAGCTTTGTCTAATGAAAATGTAGTTTCATAGCTGTCTCCTGCATTTTTGCATGGCTCATAAGTTGCACTGAACATTTTTCCCGTTGATATGTCTTTTATGTAAAAAAACATTCCTGTATCATCTTCAGTGGAATCACCTTTCCACCTGTAAATCATCATATCATCTTTTTTACCATATCCACTTCCTGTATCTGTAATCATAGTGGAATAAATTCCATTTGAAAGGATATCAGATTCAGGCATTTCCATATTAGGATTTCTATAATGTCTTGAGATAAGATTTTCTCTAATGTCATTTTCTTTTGGAATTTCAAAAATCTGCTCTCTATCATATATAACTCTCTTTGGTACTCTTTCTTGAAGCAAAAGTTCAGTTGATTTTACTCTTGGTATTTTATGAAATCTATTTTGAAGTACAAATCCTTTTAAAACATTATCTAAAGCCAAAAGAGACATTCCTTCATGGTGAACCATAAAGCATTTTATTATGCAATTTTTCATACCTTTTGGCATTCTACTATTTGTGCAATCCATTGCTTCATAAAATCCATACTTGCCTTCCATACCACTTGCTATAATTTTATTTAAATTTCTAATCGCCGAATATAGGTCCTTTTGCATTGCAAGAATAGTTGAATATGGCGATATTACCACCTCATTTATAAGACCTCTCTTAAGTCCTATTCCTGGAACCCCAAAAGCCTTATATTGGTAATTTGCTGCAATATCAAAGCTGTAAAAAGCTGACTCAGAAATTCCCCAAAATGGCATGTGCCTTTTCTTTGCATAATCCTTTTGTCCTTTTATAACATTAATATAAGTTTCATTTAAAAGTGTATCAGGATAATTTTTCATAATTAAAAGAGGCATAAAATATTCAAACATTGTGCCACTCCATGATACAAGTCCTTTTCCACTTCCGATATTTGTCATCGATCTTCCAAGTTTAAA
>JAQUXS010000018.1:19695-41493 GCA_028692255.1 Clostridium sp. | reverse complement strand
GTATCTGTTAAATTTACACCAGTAGTATCATCTGTTAAGTTAAGTGTTGGTGCCTTCATTATTTGGAGTAAACTTCCTTCTGGAGTAAGTGGTATTAAACAAGCTTTGTTGCAACAACAAGCAGGCGTGTCACTAACTGCTCATAAGGTAACAACACTTCAAAATAACTTGGATTCATTAATTCCTGGACTTGCAGGATTAGCATTAACATTTATTTCTATGTGGTTACTTAAGAAGAAGGTATCTCCAATTATCATTATTCTTGGCCTATTCGTAATAGGTATTGTTTTCCACTTAATCGGTTTAATGTAATATTTTTAATTAGCCTGGGCTTTTTAGCCTGGGCTTTTGTTAAAACATAAAACAGTTAAAGTAAAAGTAAAAGTTGAAAAACAATTTTTATAATCTAAGAATAACAGATTTATTTATGATTAAAATAATTATAAAAAATAGAAATAAAGGTGCGTATATGTAGAAAAGAGGTAGATCGTATGGTTAAATCAATCAATACAAAGGTGGATTTAGTAATTGATGCAACAGCTTTTACAGGTATGACAGATTATGGAAAAATTATGATTGGCGACAAAGGTTTTGAGTTTTATAATTCTCGTGATGCTCACAAATTTATTCAAATTCCTTGGGAAGAGGTTAACTATGTAATTGCTTCAGTAATGCTAAAAGGAAAGTGGATTCCACGATATGCGATCAAAACGAAGAAAAATGGAACCTACACTTTTTCTTCTAAAAAGCCCAAAGAAGTACTTCGAGCTGTTCGAAAATATGTTAGGCCAGATCATATGGTTCAATCGTTAAGCTTTTTTGATGTTGTAAAGCGAATGTTTAAATCGAGATTTAAGAAGAGCTGAGTAGTTAAAGAATATAAATTTTTAAGAATTGTAGTTTTTTATTCGATATTATCATATTAATATTTAAGAATTTTTGTTAAGCTCTGTCATATTGTTAGCTTCTTACCACTCAATTAGTAAGCTAGTATATATGTCAGAGCTTTTGAGTTGGCAAAATTAATATAGATTTTGACTTTCAAATGAATCAATACATATTATAAATTATTTAATTTTGTGTTATTCTTAATATAATAAATTGAAACAAAAGGGATGAAAAAATGAAAGAAGAAATACTGAAACTATTAAAAGAAGGCAGAAATTCATTTGTTTCGGGTACTGAAATAAGTAAGAAATTTGGAGTTACAAGAACTGCAATTTGGAAATATATAAATCAGCTTAAAAACGAAGGATACAACATTGAATCAGTGTCAAAGAGAGGATATAAACTAATATCATCACCGGATATTTTAACATATGGAGAAATAGAAAGTAACCTTGATACAAATTTTATAGGTAGGAACATATTATATTTTTCTTCAATTGATTCGACAAATGAAAAAGCCAAGGAAATTGCCAGAGAAGAAGGCAATGATGGTACTGTAATTATAAGTGAAGAACAGACTTTAGGCAAGGGAAGACGTGGAAGAAATTTTATATCTCCAAAGGGAAAAGGGATATGGATGTCAATAATATTAAAGCCAGATATTGATCCAATGAAGGTTTCCCTTTTAACCCAAATAGCAGCAGCTGCTTTAAATAGAGCACTTTTTACTATGAAAATAGAAAGTTTTATAAAATGGCCCAATGATACAATACTAAATGGTAAAAAAGTATCTGGAATACTTACTGAGATGAACTGCGAACTTACAAAAGTTAATTTTGTAGTACTTGGCATAGGAATTAATGTAAATGTAGATGATTCTGATTTTACAGATGAAGTTAAAGCTAAGGCAACTTCTCTTAAAATAGAAACAGGAAAAAAAGTTAGTAGAAAGCTTTTGGTTGCACTTATACTCAATAATTTTGAAAAAATGTATTCAGACTTCTTAAAAGGTGATAATGAATATGCTATGGACATATGTAAAAAGAAGTCGGTACTTATTGGAAAAGAAATAAGGGTTATAAAAAGTAGTGAAATTAAAAATGCTAAGGCAATTAATTTATCTATGGATGGAAGCCTTGAAGTTAAATATGAAGATGGAAAGCTTGAAAATTTGATTTCAGGTGAAGTATCAGTTAGAGGTAAAGAAGGATATGTTTAAATGTAGGGCTTATCGCATTAGCATAATAAAATTAAATTAAATTAAATGCTAGTGTGGCAGCCCTTCTTATTAGAATTTATTCACTATTACTCTTTACTTCTTACTTTTTAAGTAATTTAAGAGTCTTGTCTCCCAACTTGGAAAATCAACATTAAAACAATTTTTAACAAGTGCTGTACTTACAGAGGAATTGTGCGGACGTTTAGCGGCATTTGATATAAAGTTCTCAGGAATTTCTAATACCTTTCTTTCAATTTTTGAAAACTTAAAAATTTTCTTTACCCATGTAGATTTGCTTGTGGAAGGACCATTTGCACAGTTGTATATTCCATATAAATTTGAATTAAGCATTTCATTTATAACACGGCATAAATCTCCTATATAAGTAGGATTTCCAATTTCAGTGCTGCATAAAAAAATTGAAAAATCATGATTTTTAAGCAGTTTATCTACAAAGCAATTATTCTGTCCAAATATCCAGCCGGCTCTTATTATGAAGTATTTTCTGCAAAGTGTTCTTATAAGTTTTTCTCCTGCAAGCTTTGTCTTCCCATATACATTTACTGGAACACATTCATCTGTTTCAAAATTACAGCGGGATGAGTTCCCCTTGTATACATAAGAAGTTGATAAATATATAATTGGTATATCAAGTATGCTGCAGGGATAAGCAACATTAAGAGCACTTATAGTATTATTTTTATAAGCTGAAGATTCGTCAGATTCACAGGCATCAATATCTTGTTTTGAATCCACATGGATAACTATATCTGGTTTTAAGTTCAATATTTCATTAAAGGCAGAATCCTTTTTTGTTATATCTAATTTTTTATCCTCAGGAATACAGTTATGGTTTAAGACAGTAAAATAATTTCTCATATATTGTGAAATATTAGTTTCATTTCCCGTAATTAAAATATTCATAAAACACCCCCTAAGTAAAGTAAATCATTATATTATATGAAAAAAATTTGTAAATAGAGCTATTGAATAAATTAATTAGTAGTTATATAATATTACCCTGCATATATATTGTTTATGAATTGAGGTGTTAATTTGTCCATTAAAGAAAGTGAATTTAAAATTGAAAAAAATAAGTTTAAAGATACTGAAAATTGGATTTCAAATGAAATAAAAAACATAAATCAAAATGACAGTGAACTTAAAAATAAAATAGCAGAACTTAAAAAAAAGACAAAGGGTAAATACAATGAAGAACTTGAAACAATGCAGAAACTGTATAATATAACTCATAAAAATCTTGAAAAATATATTGAAGCAGAGGATAAGCCATACTTTGCAAGAATTGATTTCAGAGAAAAATTAAGAGATAAAGAAAGTTATTACATCGGAAAATTTGGACTTGGGGACAGTAAAACAGGGGACGAAATTGTAATCGATTGGAGAGCACCTATTGCAGATTTGTATTACAGTGGTGTTCAAGGAGAAACATCCTATGAAGTGCCAGGAGGCTTTATTGATGGAGAACTGGGATTAAAACGTAAATTTTTAATAAGAGACTCAAAACTAGAAGATGCTTTTGACGAAGATGCTAATGAAATAATTTTAAAAAATGGTGAAAGTGAGAGAAGCCTTACAGATGAATTCCTTAAGATTAATCTAGAAGAAAGTGTTAGCAGCAAATTAAAAGATGTAGTTGCAACTATACAAAAAGAACAAAATGATATAATAAGAGCACAGAAAAATGCACCTCTAATTGTCCAAGGATCTGCAGGATCAGGTAAAACTACTATTGCACTTCATAGACTTGCATACCTTCTGTATAAATATAGTAAAACTCTTAGTGGGAAAGATATTCTTGTTATTGCACCAAATAAGGTTTTCCTTGATTATATATCAGATGTGCTTCCAAACCTTGGAGTGGATGCAGTAAAACAGCTTACCTTTGAAGAAATGGCAGTTAAACTTCTTAAAATGAAGGGAAAAGTAATTACTAAAGATAAAAAACTAGCTTCTGTTTTAGAGGATAAAAAAGAGAAAAGCTTATTAACTGAAAGCAGCAGGTTAAAAGGTTCCTTGGCTTATAAGAATTTAATAGATAACTATATTAAATATATAGAAGATGAAGATGCAAAAGTAGAAGACATAAAAGTGGATGAAATAAGTGTATTTAAGGCAGAAGAAATAAAAAGATTATTTACAGAAGATATGATTCACCTTCCAATTGATAAAAGAAAAGATGAAATAAAAAGATATTTCAATATAAAATTAAAAGAAAGACTACCTGTACTTTTAGAGAAAATATCCTTTAAATATGATTATAAAATAGCAAGAACAAAAAGAACAATGCCAGACAGTGAAGAGAGAAGAAAAATTCTAACTGAGATTTACGATGAAAGAGATACAAGAAAAAAGAAAATTGTAAAGATGACACAAGAAAGCATAGAAAAATATTTTGAAAGTTGGAAACATGAAGATACAAGAGATATGTTTGTTGAACTTTTAAATAATGATGAAATGCTAAAAGGTATTGCAACGAAAAAGTTATGGGAATACATAAAGAATGAATTTATATTAAATGAGAAAAAAGGATATATTGACAGTGATGATTTAGCTGCACTTATGTATCTTAAATTTAACATTGAAGGGGTACCTAAACAGTTTATATTTAAGCATATTGTTATGGATGAAGCACAAGATTACAGCGAGTTCCAATATTCAGTTATAAAATACATGGCTCAAAATGATTCATTTACAATAGTTGGTGATATTGGTCAGGGCATATATTTTTATAAAGGTATCGAAAACTGGAAAAGTCTTATTGAAAACGTGTTTAAAGATCATACAAATTATGTACAGTTAACTCAAAGTTACCGTTCTACAGTTGAGATAATAAAGTTTGCAAATAAGGTTTTGAAGCAGCAGAAAAACAGCTTTAAACCTGCTGAACCTGTTTTAAGACATGGAGAAGAACCAAAGGTAATTGAATTTAAAACAAATAGTGAATTTACAGAAAGATTAGATGAAATAGTAAAATACTGCGATGAAAAGGGAAAGAAAAATATTGCAGTAATAGGACGAACATATGATGAATGTAAAAAAATACAGACATATTTAAAAAAATACAGCTCTTTTGAATGGGAAATAGTAAGAGATACTGATAAAAATATAAAACTTGAAAGAATCATTATACCATCATACATGACAAAGGGATTGGAGTTTGACTGCAGCATAATATTCAATTGCTCTAAAGAAAATTATGGTATAAGTGAACTTGATAAAAAGATACTTTATGTTGCACTAACAAGAGCACTGCATATGGAATATGTGTTTTATAAAGATGAAATTTCACCTCTCATAAAATAGAAAAATATACAAGCATTAAAATTGAAAAAATAATCTATTGTGGTAAAATAATGGTGTATGTTAAATGTTTTCATTAAAATTAAAACTTATGTATATTGAAATTTTACTTGGGAGGGGTTTATATGGGTTTTGAAAAGATTAAAGATAATATTTACTGGGTTGGAGTCAAGGATGAAAAATTAAGAGTATTTGATATAATAATGAATACTCAAAGGGGTAGTACTTATAATTCCTATCTTATAGATGATGAAAAAGTAGCTGTAATAGACAGTGTTAAAAATGGCTTCTTTGATGAATTTTTATCCAATATAAAAGGTGTTATAGGTAATAGAAAAGTTGATTATATAATAGTTCAGCATACAGAACTTGATCATAGCGGTTCACTTGGACAACTTATAGAGGCTTATCCAGAGGCAGTAGTTGTGGCTAGTAATGCTGCAATAAACTATGCAAAAGAGATTACAAATAGTGATTTCAAGAGTATTAATGCTATAGCAGCCAAAGAATTAAATCTAGGGAAGACAACTCTTAAATTTATATCAGCACCAAATCTGCATTGGCCAGATACTATGTTTACTTATTATGAAAAAGCTAAAACAATATTTACATGTGATTTTCTTGGATGTCACTACTGCCCAGAAGGCAAAATTACAGATACAGCTAAAGAAGACTATTTAAAGGAAATGAAATATTATTATGATGTAATAATGTCACCTTTTGAGAGATTTGTAAATATGGGATTAGACAAAATTGAAAATCTTGATTTAGAACTAGATTGTCCAAGCCATGGACCAATACACAATAATGATGTTAAAAAATGCATTGATTTATATAGAACATGGGCAAAACCAGAAAAAGAAGAAAAGAATGTTCAAGTATTCTATATTAGTGCTTATGGAAATACTAGAGAAATGGCAGAATATATTGCAAAGTATATAAATAAAAAAGGTATAAATGTAAAAGCACATGAAATAACTTCATTAAAAGAAGATGAAATTGAAAAACTTGTTAATGCAGCAGATGGTATTTTAGTTGGTTCACCAACAATAAATCAGGATGCAGTAAAGCCATCATGGGATTTACTATCACATGTAAGTGCTATTAAAAATAGGGGCAAGGCAGCTGGAGCTTTCGGATCATTTGGCTGGAGTGGTGAAGGTGTTCCAATGCTTACAGATAGGCTTAAAAGTCTTAAATTCAAAACAGTAGAAGGTGGATTTAAATTTAAATTTGTACCTTCTCACAGTGATTATGAAAAAGCGGATGAATTTGTGGATAAATTTTTAAACTTAATGTAAAAGAATATATTTTCTATATTGACAGTGAAAGAATGTGGATGTATACTTATACACAAAATAAGTTTAATTTAATACGTTGATTGAGACAAGTAAATTCTTTATAATCTAGCAAGAGACTTATCGTTTGGTGGAAGATAAGAGTTGTAAGAAATTGAAAATCACTCATGAGTAGTTTTAGCTGAAGATTTAATTATTGTGTAAGCAAAATCGGTAGCAACCGTTATATTGCCAAATATTGAATAGGGTTTCCTAGAGATATTTTGAGGAGGTTACTTTTTAAGTAACAAATAGAGTGGTACCGCAGAGTTTAAGGCTTTGTCTCTAATTTAATAGAGATAAGGCCTTTTTATTCTATAAAAAATAATTAGGGGGCAAAAAAAATGAGTAGTTATAGTGTGTTTTTACCAAATTATAGTGTAGGGGAAGATGTTTATAAAAAGGTTCCCGAAATTTGTGAGCCATATGGAAAGAAAGCAGTTGTTGTTGGGGGCAAAACTGCAATGGCAAAAGCCAAGGAAGCACTTTTAGAAGGAGTTAAAGGTTCAAATATAGAAATAGTTGATTTTGTATGGTTTGGTGGAGACTCTTCATATGAGAATGTAGAAATGCTTAAAAAGAATCCAGTAGTTGCAAATGCTGATATGATATTTGCAGTTGGTGGAGGAAGAAGTGTTGATACAAGTAAAGTAATGTGTGATGAGACCGGTCAGCCTGTATTTGTATTTCCAACAATAGCTTCAAATTGCGCGCCAGTAACAGCAGTAGCAGTAATTTATGATGCTAACCATGTGTTTAAAGGGCTTCATTTTACTAAAAAATCTGCAGAGCATTGTTTTATAAATACTAAAATAATATCAGAAGCACCAAATGATTTCTTCTGGGCAGGTATAGGTGATGCACTTTCAAAAGAATATGAGTGTACAATTTCTTCAAGAAATGATGAACTTGATCACAGCAACCTTTTAGGTGTTGAAGTAAGTCGTAATTGTGTAGAGCCTCTTTTAAGGTATGGCAAAAAAGCTTACGAAGATGTTAAAGAAAATAGAGTATCTTTTGAATTAGAGCAAGTAGCACTTAACATAATAGTTACTACAGGTCTTGTATCAGTTTTCGTAAAGAATGATTATAACAGCTGTCTTGCACATTCAGTATATTATGGGACTACTGCCTTAGAGAACAAAGGAAAAGAACATCTACATGGAGAAGTGGTTTCTTATGGTGTTCTAGTATTGCTTACATGTGATAAGCAATATAAAGAACGTGATAGAGTTTATAAATTCAATAAGAGCCTTGGACTTCCAACTTGTTTAGCTGATCTTGATGTAGAGGAAAAAGATCTTGATACAGTATTAGACAAAGTAATGGAAACAGGGGACATAAAGCATGTTCCATATGAAATGACAAGAGAAATGATATATAATGCAATGATGGATTTAGAAAAAGTAGAATTATAGTAAAAATTAATAAATGAATAGGGAGCTGCCACATTAGCATTTAAATTTATGTTATGTGACAGCTCCTTATTTTCTAAGCAATATTGTATTTTAGCATATATTATTTTGAATATTTAAATACGTCATCTACTAGGCCAAGTACATTTTTTGTTGTTATATCGTTTTTATCAAGAAGAGTGTTTAGCTCTACAAGGTCCATGGATTTAACCATATTTGTTTGCATAAAAAATTTTATTATGGATTTGGCTTCATCAATGTTTATACCATTTGATACGGGAGTTCCTGTGCCAGGAATTACTGAAGGATCTATGCTGTCAATATCAAAACTTAAATGCATTGCATTTATATTATTCTTTTTTAAAGTTGCATCAATTTCATTTAGTATAGCAAGTATACCTTTTGTTTTTATATCTTTTGTTGAGTAGATATTTAAATCAGTATCTTTTGCAAGTTCTTTTTCTTTTTCATCAAGATCTCTTGCGCCTAGTATGAATACATTTTTAGGATTAACTTTTGTACCTTTATAATAGAGATCTGTAAGTTTTCTAGAACCAAATCCCATTGCAGCAGCAAGAGGCATTCCGTGAACATTTCCTGTATTTGAAGTATTATTTGTGTTTATATCACCATGTGCATCAACCCATATAACTGCAATGTCTTTGTTATATTTGCTTGCACCAGCAATGCTTCCAAGCCCTAAACTGTGATCGCCTCCGATAACAAATGGAAAACGTCCAGAGTTTAATGAATTGTAAACTTCCTCTGCAAGATTTGTGTCCACATCAACTATAGGGTAAAGATATTTCATATTTGAATCCCATGCAAATTTATCTTTTTCATCAACTTTAGGAACATATATGTTTCCCAAGTCGTATACTTCGTGATTATTTTTTCTAATAATATCTACTATATTATTTTCTCTTAATTTATTAGGGCCAAAATCAACACCTTTTCTATCTGAACCATAGAAAATAGGAACTCCAATTAAATCAACTACCATTTTTATACCTCCAGTAATATATGTTTATAAATGAATTAATGCAAATAATTTATTTTAAAAGTTTGACTTCATTATATAGCAATTAAAAATAATATAAAGTAGCAAAAGTACATTCGCAATATTAGCAATTTTCTTATAATACATATTAATGCATAATATTTTTAAGACGTTTATAATATGTATGTATATGTTTTATAATATACACAATAAATATTGAATTTAACCAAAAAAATTTATAAATATTAAGGGGGATAATGTTATGAACGTAGGAACTATAGGTACAGGCGTTATTGTTGAGGAATTTTTAAATGCTGTAAATGAAGTTGAAAGTGTTCAGTGCACAGCTGTTTATTCAAGAACAAAAGAAAAAGCTAGAAGACTTGCAGATAAATATAATGTAAAACAAATATATATAGAGTATAAAGAATTATTAAAGGATAAAAATGTAAATTTTATCTACATAGCATTGCCAAACAGTATGCATTACGAATATGCATTAAAGGCATTACAAAGTGGGAAAAATGTTATTTGTGAAAAGCCATTTACATCAACTGTAAAAGAGGCACAAACATTAATAGATTTAGCAAAAGAAAAGAAATTATTTTTATTTGAGGCAATTACAACATTACATTTGCCAAATTACAAGAACATAAAGGAACAAATTGTATCTTTAGGTAAATTAAAATTAGTTCAATGTAATTATTCTCAATATTCAAGTAGATATGATAAATTTTTAAATGGAGAAGTAACAAATGTATTCAATCCTAAGTTTTCTGGTGGGTCATTAGAAGATATTAATATGTATAATCTACATTTTGTAACTGGATTATTTGGAAAGGCAAAGAAAGTAAAATACTACGCTAATATTGCTGAAAATGGAATTGATACATCAGGAATAGCTATTTTGAAATATGATGATTTTATATGTGAATGTACAGGTGCTAAGGATTCAAATAGCCCAAGTTTTGCTATTATTCAAGGAATAAATGGATATATAAAAGTAAATGGTTCCACTAATAAATGTATCTCCTTTGAAACTAGAATTAATGATAAAATTCAAACTTATAATGAACAGAAATTTTCAAATAGAATGTTTTATGAAGTGAGAGATTTTGAAAACATATATTATAATAATGACTTGGAAGAGTGTTACAAATTACTTAAGCATTCTTTAAGAGTTGTAGAAACAGCAGAAATAGCAAGAAAAGATGCTGGGATTGTATTTCCTGCAGATAATAAATAATTTAAGAGTTTTCTTTTATAAAATTTAAAGAATATTATAAAATCATCTTGAAGTTTTTTTAAATAATGCTATAATAGTAAAGGTAGTTTGTCCTGGAATGTTTGTAAGACTTATATGTTCAACCGACATATTTTTTTAGGGATTTTCAACAACAATTGTGGATGTCAGGCTTTTCTTATTGTTAAGTAGGCAGAAGCAGTTTGAGAGAAACCCACCTGCTGAAGGGCGGGTGTGACTTTTAAGTTGAACGGCATTTCAGAATAAATTTATTAAAGTTAATATGGCCTCATGGTCAAGAGGTTAAGACACCGCCCTCTCAAGGCGGAATCACGGGTTCAATTCCCGTTGAGGCTACCAACTTTTAATAAGCGGGTTTACATGAATGTAGACCTGCTTATTTTTTTATTTTCCCACACTTTTCCCACACTTAACTAAATAAATCATTTAACTTCCCTCTATTTACTATTTATCCTTTAATTTACAATTTATGTAATGTATAATATACTTGAATAAAAATTTAAGGAGGATTTTTAAAATGAAAAATTTAATGACTAAATTATTGGTTTTAAGTATTCTGGCAACTGTAATTTCATCATCAACGCCTGCTTTTGCTGCAACTAATACTAGTAATAGTAAGCGTACTGTTAGCAAAATATGTATTACGTCTAAAGTTATAGCGAAACCAATGGCAGCTAAACATATTCAACGTGAACGTGGAGTAAGTGCTAATGGAAATGTAGCTCCTCAAATAGTACCTACATTTCCGTGGTATAAAGCGGAACCTAAATATGTTCCCTTTGGTCCATGGTGTAAAACAGTACCAAAATATGCACCTTTATATCCATGGTAACATTTAAAGAACATAAACGGTTATTAAGTTAAATATATGAGAGTAGGAGATACGTCTTTATTTTTCAAGGCATATTTCTTGCTCTTATATATATTTAATCATACTTAATTTATATTATATATATTCTACATTTTTTATGCATATAAATCTATATCTGTTTTTTTAGTTGCATCTTTATTTGGTGCATTTCCGTATGTAGAGTTCATATCATCAAGTTTTGAAATTACATTTTTATAAAAATAACCTTTAGAACTTTTAATTTCGTTTAAAACTTGGTCAAAATTCATATTATTATTAGATTTAAGACCTATACTTTCCAGTGAAGTAACTAGCATACTATTAGTATTTAGGTTATTTCCAGTATCACTATTTAGCTCTGAAAGTGCTGCTTTTACTTTAGGTGCAACAGTACTAGATAAATATTTATCTACAGTAGAGATATAATCGGATGATGTTAATTGCAGTATATCTTTTTTTGTATTGTCTAATTCTGATTGAATTTTATCCTTTTCATCTTCACTTAATTTATTGCTTTTAAGTTCATCAGAATATTGATTATATAATTTACTATCTGAAGATAATGTTTTAACTGTATCTTCTATTGGGGTATATAAATAATTTATATAATCGACAGTACTAGAAACATCTTTTTTAGTATTGTCAGAAGTAGAAGTTTCATTTAAAGTTTTATTTATTGTAGTAACTTCTGCTTTTTCTTTTTTCTCTGTTTTTGAAATAATTTTATTTTGTATAGTAGTAATTGCAGAATTATTATTAGATTTGTTTTGTTTAAAAAATATCTTAGATTCATTAAATATATTAATTTTCATTACACATACCTCCGTTAAATTATTGAAACATTATTGTCTAAGTATTGTAATACCATCAATTAATATATCGTTATATTTTGAAAAAAATTATACTTATATAGAAAATTAAATTAAATCTGATGTATAGTTGATTTTTTGTAAATTAATGTTACAATATTACCTAATACTATTGTTAACGTATATAATTGGAATTACTAGTATAAATATCAAAGCTTAAATTTACACAATAGATATTGTGTAAAATTCAGAAAGCAAGCATAAAGTTTTATAAGTTAAGGCTTTACGCTTGCTTTTTAATATTTTAATTTCCAATTTATTTTTAGCTAATTAAAGTATAATTAGAACCGAAGTTATTATCCCAATATTCAATACCATTTACTTCATAGCATACTGAAAATTGAACTTTATGTGTTGAAGAATTTAATTGTATGGAAAAGCTCCAATAATCAAGTGACTTATCATCTGAACTAAGATCATAATTAGCATTTGATTCTTTATATGTTACTCCACCATCTTCTGAGTAGCGAACTTTAACTACTTTTGGATTTCCTATATTTGATAATGTTATGTTTCCACCTAAAACATTTGATTGTGATCTACCAAAATTAATCCATGAATTTGTAATACAAAGTTTACTTTTACCAAGTACAGTTTTATATAGACCTACAGAGTAATTATTTCCACTATTGTTATCCCAATAAGTCTGCCCATTTGCTTCACATTTTATGCAAAATTTACAATTATCAGAATAATTACTTGGAATTTGAAATTGCCAAACTTCATATCCATCAGTATTGGTTTTTAAATAAGTGGCAGAAATATCTTTCCATTGATTAGTGTTATCATAAGAATAATGAATAGTAACTTTTTTAGTACAGCTTAAATTTTTTACACAAACAAAGCCATTTACATAACCAACTGCACCTGAATAACTATTAGTGGCATAGTAAAGTTGAATTGGCAAGTCGGCTGCTTTTACTTTAGTTGTAGATAAAGGATTAAAAATAAATCCTACAGTTAGAAAAATGAAACAAGTAAGTAGGGATAAAAATTTTTTGGAAAATTTCATTTAAAAATATCTCCTTGCATTTTAATAAATTTATATAAATTCTAAAGTAAATCAGCTATTTCATTTTTGTAAAATATTAAAATTATACTAAACTCAAATGACTTACTTTAAAATAATATATATTATTTTATATATATTAAAAATGTAGGTGCTTGTATTACTCAAAAAAATATATTACTTAAACAATACAATTTATGAATGCCTTATAAAATATCCGTAAATTAAATGTATTAACGTTATCATCAGACAATATAGAATATTTAGATATTATAATAGAATTTAATTTATGAATTATTATGATAATATTACATTAATTATACAATGATTAAATTTCAAGTTTGGAGTGAGTAATTATGAACTACATTAAGAAGGGCACCCATGAATTTGCCTTGACGTGTATGGCCTTATTTGCTGGTGGGTTTAATACTTTTGCAATATTATATTGTACTCAGCCTATAATGCCAACTTTGTCTAAAGAATTTGGAATTTCACCTACAATTGCCAGCTTGTCGTTATCAATTACAACATTTACACTGGCAATTAGTATGCTGCTATTTGGATCAATATCTGAAGTATTAGGGAGAAAGCCTATTATGTGCTTTGCTCTTTTTGCATCATCAATATTAACAGTATTAACTGCTTTTGCTCCAAATTTCAATTCCCTTCTCATATTTAGATGTCTACAGGGTTTCGTTTTAGCAGGACTTCCAGCTATTGCTATGGCATATATTAGTGAAGAAGTTGACAAATCGAGTTTGGGACTAGTTATGGGATTATACATAAGTGGAAATTCAATTGGTGGAATGAGTGGGCGTATTATTATAGGTACTATTACAGATTATTTTAATTGGAGGTTTGCTTTAGGGTGTATAGGATTTTTAGGAATTATATTTAGCTTCGTATTTTTATCAAAACTTCCTAAGTCCAGGCATTTTAAGGCAAGAACTTTTGAAATTAATAAATTGATAAAATCAATTATAAATCACCTTAAGAATCCTGAACTTCTTTGCTTATACTTTATAGGGTTTTTAATTATGGGAAGTTTTGTTTCTCTTTACAATTACATAGGATATGAATTAATAAGGCCTCCATATAATCTTAGTTCCACCCTTGTAAGTTTTATTTTTGTAATATACATTATAGGAACCTTCAGTTCAACTTTTATGGGACGTTTATCTGATAAACATGGTCGTGACAAGATTCTTCTTGTTTCACTATTAATAATGATAATTGGAATACTTACAACTTTAAATATAAATTTAGGGCTAAAAATTATAGGAATAGCATTTTTAACCTTTGGATTTTTTTCATCACATTCAATTGTAAGTGCATGGATTGGAAAAATAGCAACTCATGATAAGGCACAGGCTTCTTCACTTTATCTTCTATTCTACTATGTTGGTTCAAGTGTAGGTGGAACTGCAGGAGGGAGATTTCTATCAATGGATGGTTGGGGCGGAGTCGTTGCCATGATCTCAGTATTTTTGATAGTTGCTTTTTTCATTTCAATAGCACTAGCATTGATTTTAAAAGCTGCTATTAGAGAAAAAGAAGATTTCTTAAAAGCAAATACTAGAAAAAGTTCATGAAATTACTTTTTGAAGTGAGTGCAGTGCGGATAATATTACTATTGGAAGCAAAATCTTGTAAGAACACGTATATTTAAAAAAGAACATAAAGGTATTTTAACAGGTTCTGTGCTTACAGATTTAAAAATAACGTTAATAATGGGAAGATATCATATAAAGCATAGCAGCGGAGGTGATTTTAGAGAAGCTGTACTTAGAGCACAGAAAATATTATTTTATAATTTTTTTATAAGTGGCAGAGGACCTGTATGAGAATTTATGGATTATAATTCTGAAATAGAACTTTTTAGTAAAGAAAAATTGAAGATATGAAATATACTTCAACATCTATATTTTGTTCAAAATGACAAGCTTATAAGGTTTTGGAATATAAAGCTAAGAATTTTATGCACTGCTTAAAATAATTGGTTAAAATTTACTATAAGCGGTAAATGTATATAATACAGCGGAAGCAAACAATAGAACTATTATACATAAAAGTATAAATAAATTATGTATAATAGTAATCTTGTGATAAAATTTAAATAGATTTATGGGTGTTACAATAAATTACTATATTAAATATTATTTCTATTAAATAATGTATTTTTAATTAAACACATTATTTTAATGAGATATCAAAAGGAGATTAATTATTAGGTTACAAGGGGAAAAGAGTGGGATGTGCTAATGAATAAAAGCTATAAAAAAATAGTAATATTCATATTGCTAATTTTTAGTTTTGGTTTTAGTTTTGGTAACTTGAGAGTACTTGAAAAGAATGACGGAGACTACTCTACAAAACAAAGAGAAAACAGAAAAAAATTTGGAGCTACTTATATGACAACTAATAATAGATTTTATGAAATAATTAACGATGAAATACGTTCAGTTGTAGAGAGTAATGGAGATATACTAATAACAAGAGATGCAGCTTTAGATAAGGACAAGCAAATGCAGCAGATTTATGAGTTTATTAAATTAAAAGTTAAAGCTATCTTTATAAATCCTGTTGAGTGGAAGCAAGTAAAGCCAGCGCTAGTGGCAGCTAAAAAAGCTAGAATACCTGTTATTGTTGTTGATACGCCTGTTTATGATAATAAGCTAGTTGCCTGTACAGTAACATCTGATAATTATGATGCCGGAGTTCAATGTGCAAAGTATCTTATGAAAGTTAAGCCAAAAGCTAATATTATGTTAATTGAACATTCACAAGCAAAATCTGGTATTGATAGGATTAGGGGATTTGTAGATACTATTGGTAATAATAAACAATATAAAATAGTTACTACTGGTGATAGTGAGGGACAATTGGATAAAGCTATGCCTTTAGTGAATAATTTGATTAAAAAACATCCAGAGGTAGATGCAATTATGGCATTAAATGATCCAAGTGCTCTTGGTGCGTTAGCAGCACTTAAGGAAAATGGACTACTAGGTAAGGTTATGGTATTTGGAGTAGATGGTTCACCTGAAGCTAAAACAATGATTCGTGACGGATTTATGACTGCCACTTCTGCTCAATTTCCCAATAAAATTGGATATATAGCTATTGAAAAAGCTTATGATATTTTAAAAGGAAAAAAGTTAAAAAAGGATGTAATTGTTCCGATAACTTTAATATCAAAAGAAAACGTTCTACAATATGAAATAAGCGGATGGAAATAATGAATGGAAGATGAAGAATGGAGTCAGATAGAAATTTAAATTACATTAACTTATTTATGATTTTTATAAATTTTATCATTATAGTTTTTATTTCAGAAATTATGGATGTAACTTTATACAAAATTAGTTCTGGATTTATGGCAAGAGATTTTTTAAATCAAATCACAGTTATACCGTGGAAACCACAAAATATAGCTATAGTTTCTATAGGAGCTTATATGCTATTAACATTATTAATTATAATGAAAAAGAAATATATAGATGTGCTAAATAAGTGGGAAATAGCTGTTTTGCTATTATGTGAGATTTTTTTAAGTGTTGCAATAATGACAGCACTAAATATGAGTTATAACGGGATTATGTTATTTATTATTGCCGATTTGCTAACAAACACCAAAGATAAAAGTAATAAAATTATATTTTTGGTTTTTATGATAATTATATATATACTTAGTGTTTATGATTTTATATCACTTAAAATAAAGATGATTTCATTTCAAAGTTTTTTGTACTATTACAATGCTAGCATGCGAAGCTACTTAACGGAATTAAAAAGTATATTGAGTTCTATAAATATTATAGTCTTTATATTGTATATGATTGTGCTTATTCAAGTTCAAATGAAAGAAAATGAAAAAATTACATTATTAAACAAAAAATTAAATTTAGCAAATGAAAAGTTAGAAGTTATGAATGTACAATTAAAAGAGTATGCTGTAAAGGTAGAGTTAATAGCTGAAACTAGAGAACGTAATCGCCTTGCTAGAGAAATTCATGATACGTTAGGACATGCACTTACAGGAATATCAGTTGGAATTGATGCTTGCTTAACAACGATAGATATATCTAAAGAAGCAACTAAAAAGCAGCTAAATGTAATTGCGGATGTAGCGAGACAGGCGATTAAAGATGTGAGGCGTTCAGTAAAAAAACTTCGACCAGACGCACTTGAAAGTTCTGGTTTGGAAGATGCATTAAATAATATGATTTTACAGATAAGTAAGGTTACAAAAACAAAAGTTTTTTTTAATACTAATATAAAATCATTGAAGTTTGGACATGATGAAGAAGACACTATTTATAGAATTATACAAGAGGGAATAACAAATGCAATTCGTCATGGACAAGCTACAGAAATTTATATAAATATGATAAGGAGGGATAAACAACTAAATATAACAATAAAAGATAACGGCAAGGGATGTACTAATATAAAAAATGGCTTTGGATTAAGACATATAGAAGAAAGAGTTAAGTTATTAAATGGGAATGTAGAATATGATGGCAGCGATAATTTTTTAGTAACTGTAAATATTCCAATTAGATGGGGGGATGGAAGTGATTAAAGTATTAATTGCTGATGATCAGGAGCTAATTAGGCAAAGCTTGAAAATTGTTTTAAGTGCAAAAAAAGATATTGAAGTTGTGGGAACTGTATGTAATGGAAATGAAGTAATTAAATTAGTTCGTAAGTATAAACTTGATGTAATATTAATGGATGTTCGTATGCCAGAAATGGATGGAGTTGAATGTACAAAAATTATAAAAGAATCTTATCCAAACATTAAAATTATAGTGCTTACTACTTTTGACGATGATGAATATATATTTAATGCTTTAAAATATGGAGCTAGTGGATATTTACTTAAGGGTGTTTCTATGGATGAACTTGTAAAGGCAATTCACACTGTTGTAAATGGAGGGGCGATGATAAATCCAGATATAACGGCTAAGGTATTTAAGCTATTTTCTCAAATGGCTCAAGGCGATATTTCTATTCAGGTTGGTGCTAAAAAGAATGTAAATGATATATGTGACACAGAATGGAATATAATAAAGTGTATTGGTTTTGGTTTATCCAATAAAGAAATTGCAAAAAAACTCAGATTATCAGAAGGAACTGTTAGAAATTATTTAAGCAGTATATTAAATAAACTTAATTTTAGAGATAGAACACAATTAGCTATTTGGGCAGTTCAAACAGGAGTTATAAAAAAATGGTGACGAAAAATGAATCTAAAACGATATAAGAAATTTATAATAGCAGCTATTTTAGTTATAATTAGTGCAGAAAGCTTTTTTGTTTACAGAAAGTTTTTTAAGGCAAAAAAAGATGTGGTATTAACTGTTGGAATAGCCTCTGGAAGTTGGAATACTCCAAGTGAGAATACCTATAAGATTTTAGATGATGCTATATTAAAGTTTGAAAAAAATCATCCAGGAGTAAAAGTAGAATATTCAAGTGGAATATTAAAAGAAGACTTTTCTGAATGGATTTCACAAAAAATACTTTTAGGTAAAGAACCTGATGTATTTATGGTTTTACCTGATGATTTTAATGTATTTTCTTCAACGGGAGCATTAAAAAATTTAGATAGACTAATTAAAAATGATAGGAATTTTGATAGTAGCAAATATTATAAGGCAGCTTATGAATCTGGGAAGTACAATAAAAGTCAATTTGCACTTCCCTATGAAAGTGTGCCGACATTAATGCTTGTAAATAAGACGCTTTTAGATAAGGATGGCATTTCTGTTCCTAATAATAATTGGACATGGAATGACTTCTATAAAATTTGTGAAAAAGTTACAAAAGATACAGATAAAGATGGGATTATTGATCAATTTGGAGTTTATGATTATACATGGCAGGATGCGGTATACTCCAATGGAATAAACTTATTTAATGATGCTGGAACAGAATCATATTTTGGGGATGCAAGGGTGGAACAAGCTGTAAACTTTGTTAAAAAGTTAAACTCTTTGAATAATGGCTATCAGGTGACTTCACAGATATTTGATAAGGGAAAAGTAGCGTTTCGTCCACTATCATTTTCAGAATATAGAACCTATAAACCATACCCATGGAGTATAAAAAAGTATTCAAATTTTGAATGGGATTGCATTAAATTACCATCTGGACCAAATGGAAAAAATGTTTCACAGTTGAATACTGTACTTATGGGTATAAGTAGCCGTACAAATCATGAAAAACTTTCATGGGAATTTTTAAAGGAGTTAACTTATGATGAAGAAACACAGAGAAATGTTTTTAAATATTCGCAGGGTATTTCACCAATAAAATGTGTAATAGAATCTCAAAAGAATATTGCGGAAATAAATAAAAGCATGCCTTCAGAAAGTTCTTTAAATATGAAAATTCTTGACAATATTATGGAAAGTGCGGCAGACACGCCCAAATTTAAAAAATATAGCTCTGTTATGCTTAAAGCAGATAATGATATTAATAATATAATAAACGGAAAAGAGGATTTAGACATAGCTCTTTTAATTTTGCAAAGAGAGATAAACAATATGCTGATGAATTGAATAAATACTCAGTTTTAAGGACTGTCGTATTAAAAAATATTCATACTTAATTTTAAAAAATTACGTATGAAATAATAATTAATACGGCAATTTTTTTATTGTAAATTTATGAAATATCATTACAAATGTAATATTCAGTGTGACATTTGTAATGATATATTAATGACAAATTATAGGCGATTATAAATTAAAATATTATTAAAATTAAAAATGTAAACGTTATCTATATAACTAAAGATCAGAGACATTTAATTATACTTCTGCTTTTATCGTACAAATCATAAACCATATCATGTGCACGTAAGTGTTTAATCTATTTTGATATACTATAAAAATCTAAGAATTATTTTGGATTTTGTTTGAAATTCTAGGGGGGGGAAAAATCCTTTTTGATATAGCTTGCAATTCCCCAAGCCTTAACGGTCCAGGAGTTCTGAAAGCAGCTAAAAATTTTAATATGTAAGGGGGATAAATATGAGATTAAAGAAGATAGCTGTGTTATTGCTTAGCAGTATTGTTATTGTTACAAGTAATAATTTTGTAAAAGCAAGCACGTCAATATCAAGCATTCCGGCATATAGGAGTGAAACATACCGTCCAAAGTATCATTTCACACCAGATATTGGTTGGATGAATGATCCAAATGGAATGGTTTACTATCATGGGGTATATCATTTATTCTATCAATATAATCCATATGATACAGTTTGGGGACCTATGCACTGGGGACATGCTGAAAGTAAGAATATGATAAACTGGAAGCAAGAACCAATCGCTCTTGCACCAGATGCAAATGGAGATATTTTTTCGGGCAGTGTAGTTGTAGACTGGAATAATAGCAGTGGATTATTCAATAAAACATCAGATCGTACTGGTTTAGTTGCATTTTATACAACCAACTCATCAACTATTGGACAACAGTATCAAAGCATGGCTTATAGTACAGATAATGGAAAAACATGGATAAAATATAATGGTGGTAAAGCTATAATAGTTCAGCCAGCAAACACACCAAATTTTAGAGATCCAAAGGTATCTTGGGATAATGCACATAACAAATGGGTTATGGTTATTGCAGAAGGTGATCAAATACAATTTTATTCTTCTAACAATTTAAAGGATTGGACTAAGACAGGAGAATTTGGAGCAGAAGGTGAAGCATCTCACGCTGGTGTTTGGGAATGTCCGGATTTATACCAAATGACTGTAGATGGACATAATAATAAAAAGTGGGTTCTATCTATAAATTTAGGGGCATCTTCAAGTCATGATTCACCACCAGCAGGAGGCTCAGGAATGATGTATGTTGTTGGAGATTTCGATGGCAGTAAATTTATAGCTGATCCTAAATTTTCAGTAATAAATCATGTTGGAGCTAGTGACACCGTCAAAGGATATTATTTACTTCCAGGAGACACTATTAAGGTTTATGATGCAAAAGCTGGTGGAAATATGTTAGGAACAGTTACAGTATCAGCTAGTCAATCTATGGCTACTGTAAATTTAACAAAAGATTTAGGCCCTGGTAGCGGAAAAATATGGGTATCAATAACAAGGAATGGAAAAGAAGAAACTAGATTAGGAATTAATTATTCTTCAGAGGTTGATTCAGCCAGTACTGGATCAAGTACTGGATCAACTGCTGTAGAACCTGCAGGTGAGGATATTACTAATCCTGACTTTGAAACGGGTGATTTAACAGGATGGACAGTAACAGGAAATGCATGGTCAAATAAGAGTGTAGCAGATAATACAACATGGGGAGGAGGATCTGGTAAATATCACTGCTCTAGTTACACGGACACTGCAATAGGAGGTGTTGGAGATTCTGGTACAGGTACGTTGGAATCTAGTGTATTTACTTTAGGTGGAAATGGAAGCATCAATTTCTTAATTGCAGGTGGAGACCTTCTAAAATTCGCGTATGTTACTTTGGAAGATACTACTACTGGTAAGGAATTAACTCAATTTAAAGCATCAGGTGAAAGCTTTGCTACCGTTAGAAGGGTGAATTGGGATGCATCAGCATATCTAGGTAAAAAGGTTCGTATAAA
>JAQUXS010000018.1:18577-19685 GCA_028692255.1 Clostridium sp. | reverse complement strand
GATAACGCTACTGGTGGTTGGGGTCATATTGACGTAGATGATTTCCATGTATATAATACAGTTCCATATCAACCACCATCAAGTCAATTGCCTACAAATCCAGTAAATTGGGTTGATTATGGACCAGATTTTTATGCAGGAGTTACTTGGAATGATACTACACCACAAACTAATGCAACTACTGCAAAATATGGAAAATATGTTCCAGATGGAAGACGTATTCTATTAGGTTGGATGAGTAATTGGGCATATGCAGATCAGACACCTACATCTACTTGGAGAAGTGCTGATTCCATTCCAAGAGAAGAAAAATTAGTAGCTACAGCTGATGGATATAAGATTACTCAACAACCTATAAAGGAACTTGCAAGTCTTCAACAAACTGCAACAAAAACTTTAACTAATACAACTGTAAGCAAAGGAAGTACCGTGTTGTTAGGTTCAGGAAGCACATATGAAATTACATCAACATTTAATGTTAACTCAACTACTGCTAATGAATTTGGAACTAATGTAAAAACAGGTGGAGCTCAGTATACAACTATTGGTTATGATAAAGCAACTTCAACATTATTTTTAAATCGTTATAACTCTAGTAGCTATGATTTCCTAGATTATATGCCAAATAAACAGGAAGCACCACTGAAACCAGATGCAAATGGTAATGTAAAAATTCAAATTTTGGTAGATAATGACTCGGTGGAAGTTTTCGGAAGTAATAATGATAATGCTTCAGTTACAATTACGGATCAAATTTTCTCAGATGATTCAAGTAATAGAATAAAGCTATATAGCACAGGTGGAGACACTAAAGTCAAATCTTTAGTAGTAACTCCTTTAAAATCAGCAAAATTTACACCTTATGTAAATACTACTTTACCTTATGATCCCAAAACTGTACCAAAATCTCTTCCAACAAGTGATTTTGAGTCAGGAACTATTCCTTCTTGTTGGAAACAAACTGAAGGTTACGCTAATACATTTAAAGTTTCAAATGATACTACATGGTGGGGAGGAACATATAATCAAGATGGAAAGAAATTCCTTACTACCGGAAAAAATGGTGATGCATATTCAGGCATATTGCAATCTGACTACTTTAAACTTA
>JAQUXS010000018.1:0-18567 GCA_028692255.1 Clostridium sp. | reverse complement strand
TTGATGGAGGAAATCATCCCACATCAGAATATTTAGCTCTAGTAGATGGTGCTACTGGCACTAAATTATTTTCAGCAACAGGTGCAGATAGCCAAACATTAAGACCAGTGACTTGGGACGCTTCGAAATATGTAGGAAAAGTTGTATATTTAGAAATTGTGGATGAAAATCAAGGTAGTTGGGGTCATATAAATCTTGATGACATAAATGTACCTCATTTTAGTAGCAATATTAAAAAATCTAGAACTAGAGGAATTTGGGGAGAAATTGGACCATATGGAATGCACGGTTCAAGTACTTCTGCTGTTTCTAATGGATTATACATGGCTACCCAAAAGGCTAAAAACCTAATTTATGAAGCGAAGGTAAGTAAAGTAGCTTATGCTAGTAAAACTAAAGAAGGAGAAGCAGGACTAGTATTTGGAACTTGTAAAGGTTTAGCCAATGCTTATGAGTTTAATATTAATCCAAGTAAAGGAGTGGTTCGTCTATTCGATAAAAAAGATGGCAAAGATTTAGTGCCTGTGGTTAAGGAAACACTAAGTAGTGATAAATCATACGAACTAAAAGTAGTAACGAGTGGAACAAACATTAAGGCTTATTTGGATGGTACAAAGGTATTTGATACAAATATAACTTCTTATACTGGTGGAAATGTAGGACTTGACGTATTAAATGGATCAGCAGATTTTCAAGATGTATCTTTCCAAAATTTAGATAACTTAAAGATTAATCTAGGAACTTCTTTAGCTATAAATCAGACCGTTAATTTGGGCATAACTGGTACAGATGGCAACAATGGTTCGAATGTAGACATGAGCAGTTTAGATATTGCATATTCTAGTAGCAATCCAATGGTAGCAACAGTGGATGCAAGTGGGAAAATAACGGGAGTAGCATCTGGTACAGCAATAATAACTGCAAAAAGTGAAGGGAAAAAAGCAACATACTTAATTTATGTTCAATGATAATGTAAAATTAATTTAACAATTAAAAGTGTAATAGAAAATAAGTGGGGACACAAAATGGACTGCTTCGTGTCGAGTAGCCAGTAAAAAAATAAATAATATTGAGATGTCAATATTTTGTAGACGCAAAGTTAAGTTCATTTTATGAAATTATTTCTATAAATTTGGATGGAGTGGGAACATACATAGATTTGTGTAAATCAAATCTATGTATGTTCTTTTTATGTATATAAAGCCGTTAATGAAGAAATAGCACTTATATTTTTAATAACATAAAGCAATAATATTTATAGTTGACATGTGGATATTAAATAATTTATAATCAGCATATGCCAATTATAAATTATTTATGTGATTAAAAAAATAGGAGGTTCTATATTATGAAAATAGCAGTACCTAACAACGGAAATATGGTAAATCAGCATTTTGGTATGAGCAAAAGTTTTATTATTGCAGAGGTAGAAGATAAAAAAATTATAAAAACTGAAGAGGTATCCTCTGAAGAACTTGCTCATAATCATAAAGGTTTAGCGGATTTACTTGTGAGAAATGGAGTTAATGTAGTTATTGTAGGAGGCATAGGTAGAGGTGCCATTGATGGTTTAAATAATAATGGACTTAAAGTTGTAAGAGGAGCATCAGGAGATTACACAAAGGTTGTTCATGAATATATAAGTGGAAATTTAGAGGACAAAGATGTAGTATGTAATCATCATGGAGAACATAAACACAGCTAATTTATACGTTGAACTCAGGAGGAAGTTAAATGCCAAGACCAACTAAATTCAGAAGAGTGGTATTTTTCCCTAAAGATACTTATTTCTTTCCAATGGGAAAAGCTAAATGTGAAATTAAAGAAACAGCTTTAAAAATAGAAGAGCTTGAGGCAATGAGATTAAAGGATGTTGAAGGGTTAAATCAAGAGCAGTGTGCTGAAATTATGGGAGTTTCAAGGCAAACTTTTCAAAATATAATCGATGCTGCGAGAAAAAAGATAACACAAGCTCTAATTGAAGGAAATGCTATTAAAATAGGTGGAGGCGACTATACGACTAAATTTTGCAAATTTAAATGTTTAAATTGCGGAAATTTATATGATATAAATTATAAGCAGGATAGAAATAACTGCCCATCCTGTGGTTCAAGTAAGGTTATGTGTAGAAAAAAAGCAGATTTTTGTAAAAAGTGGTGTAATAAATAATAAAAAAAGTCCATTTGAAATTAAGTTTCAGGTGGCTTTTTTTTGTTATTATATTTTCTACGTATTTAATTTTTACATATTGTTAAAATAACATTAAAAAACAACACTACAACATAATAAGGATTATTGATATAATAGAATTGTTATATTATTGACAATAGTAAGAACAAATATTATTATAAACAAATGAATAAAAGTTGGATTATATAAATAAATAGATGAATGGAGACAATATTGACCAATGGATAATGCATATGATTGTTTAGTAATAGGATCAGGTTTTGCAGGAGCAGTAATATCCCGTGAACTAGCAGAGAAAGCAGCCAAAAAGGTATTAATTATAGAAAAGCGCAGTCATATAGGTGGAAATATGTATGATTTTTTCAACGCTGACGGTATATTAGTTCACAAATATGGGCCTCATATATTTCATACACGTAGTAAAGGTGTATTTGATTATATTTCTCGTTTTACAAAGTGGAGAGATTATTCACATGAAGTTTTGGCAAATGTCCATGGTAAACTTATGCCAGTTCCCTTTAATCTTAATTCACTTTATATAGCCTTTGATTCTAAAAAAGCAGATAGGCTTAAAGAAAAACTTATCACAACTTATGGAATAGGTAAAAGGCTTACTATTGCACAGCTTAGAAGTGAAACAGACAGTGAACTTGTAGAAATCGCTGATTTTGTTTACAATAATGTTTTTCTTTATTATACGCAAAAGCAGTGGGGTCTTAATCCAAATGAAATAGATCCATCTGTTACTGCAAGAGTTCCAATATTAATTTCAGATGATAACAGATATTTTCAAGATACATATCAGGGAATGCCAGCTGATGGATACACTCAAATTTTTGAAAATTTATTAGATCATCCAAATATAAAAGTAGAGCTTAACACTGATGCAAATAAAGTCTTAAAAATGGATGGAAATGAAATATTTTTTAATGGAAAATCATTTAAGGGTACAGTAATATACACAGGTGCTTTAGATGAGATATTTGGCTGCAGATTTGGACGCCTTCCTTATAGAACTTTGGATTTTGTATTTGAAACTCATGATGTTACGTGGTATCAGTCACGAGGTACAATAAATTATACAGTGGATGAGCCTTTTACAAGAATTACAGAATTTAAACATTTAACAGGACAGAATATTGATGGAAAAACTACAATTATGAAGGAATATCCAAGACAATATACAGGGGATAAAAATGAAATTCCATACTATGCTATATTAAATTCAAAGAATTTAGAGCTTTATGGGCAATATAAAAAGTTAACTGAGGGATTCTCTAATTTTTATTTACTTGGAAGGCTAGCAGAATATAAATACTACAATATGGATGCAATAATTGAACGAGCACTGAATTTGTCCAGTAGCATTATTTGTAGTGAGAAAGGAAACAACAAATGAAAATAATAACATTTACAGTTCCATGCTATAATTCACAAGATTATATGGAACATTGTATAGATACCCTACTTAAAGGTGGAGACGACATAGAAATAATAATTGTTGATGATGGATCAACTGATAATACAGCTAAAATTGCTGATGCTTATGCAGATAAGTATCCAAGCATTATAAGAACAATACACCAAGAAAATGGGGGACACGGGGAAGCAGTAAATACTGGTATTAAGAATGCTTCTGGATTGTTCTTTAAAGTGGTAGATTCTGACGATTGGCTTGACATAGATGGAATGTTAAAGGTTATATCAACTTTAAAAGGGTTTAATAGTGACAAAATAGAATTAGACCTTATGATTTGTAATTATGTTTATGAGCATACAGCAGATAATACAAGTCACACTGTTGAATATAAAAATGTATTTCCTCAAAAGCGCATATTTGACTGGAAGGACGTAGGAAAGTTTAAAATATCACAGTATATTTTAATGCATTCTGTAATTTATAGAACTGAACTTTTACGTGAATGTGGACTTGTACTTCCAAAGCATACATTTTATGTGGATAACTTGTTTGTCTATCAGCCTCTTCCATATGTAAAGAAAATTTATTATATGGATATAGATCTTTACAGGTATTTTATTGGAAGAGAGGATCAATCCGTAAACGAGAATGTTATGATAAAGCGTATTGACCAGCAGATTCGTGTAAATAAAATTATGATTGATTTTTATTGTAGTTTTGATAAAACGATTGAAAAACGTCTTGATGATTATTTGAAAAATTATCTTTCAATGATGCTTATGATTTCTTCTACATTCCTTATGATTTCAGAAACTAAAGAAAACCTTCAAAAGAAAAAAGAGCTTTGGCAATATTTGAAGAATAAGGACGAAAGAGTTTATGCTCATATGAGGTACAATATAATGGGAATAGCAGCCAATCCTCCAGGAAAAGTAGGAAGAAAGACATTTGAATACGGGTATCATTTAATAAGGAAGATATATAAATTTAATTAATAATATTAAAAGAAAAGGCTAAACTATATTGAAATAGTTTAGCCTTAAGTTTTGCTGCTTTTTAGTGTTTTAAATAAAGGTCCTTTTTTTGATATATAAATATTGCCATAAGTATTGGAAGTATAAATGAAAGCAAAAGGGAAGTTTGAAATCCAGTTTTTGCAATTGAGTATATGATATTTACAATACAAATTAAGAAATAACCTGCTACACCTACAATGTTTTTTAATAAGATTAAAATAACAGAGATTATCATAAGTACTGAAAAAATTAGTGTTATTACATAAGTGCTCTGTGGAACGTTTACGCTTTTACCCATTTGTTTTAAACTTGCATCAATCTGGTCTTTCATCGTTAATTCTACTAAGCATCCTAATATTCCTAAAGCTTGCACAATAAATTCTATAATTGAAACTGTAAGTATTCCTGCTCCAAGCTTTCTACTTTGATCATTTTCCATAAAAATACCCTCCATAAAATAAATTAAGATTACATTCATTACAATATATTACCATAAAAAATAATAAATTTCAATTTAATGAAAAAATTAACACGAAATATAATTCCATGATATAATTCTATTCCATTTTGTAAGTAAATTTAATAATTCAATAGTGACATATTGTTCTAGTACAGTATATTATATTTATTAGAAAATGTAAATACTTATGAGAATTATTATTTTGCTAAATTTACAATGTAAGTTTTTTTCTAATTGTATAAATATATTTATAGATTGATGCGCATAAGATAAAATAAAGCCATAAAAATTTATATTGATCATAGTGCTGTAATTGAGGCTAAAGTAATAATTAATAATAGTTGTTTACTAGCAACAATCGTTAAAATAATGAGTTGCTTTTGCAAATTATTGGTAGTATAATTTAGTTAATGGATTATTTTTAAGTAGATGGGGGGGCTTCAAATTGAGATTTTATAATGGAGCAGACAAGATTAAAGGTTTGCGCAATCAGTTGGGGTTAAGTCAGGCAGATCTGGAAGATAAGAACATGTCCAGGGGATTAATAAGTATGATTGAAACGAATAGAAGAGAAATTACATACAAAGTTGCTTCAAGACTTGCAGACAAGTTTAATGACAGGGCTGAAAAACTTGGGCTTGCATTAAATATTACAGAGGAGTACCTTACACGTACTGAAAAAGAAGAGGCCGAGTTTTATTGTATGTCAAAGCTTAAAAATAATGACTTAACGCAAGATCAGTTTAATGAGATATTTCAAATAGCTGAAAAATATAAATTGACGCAAGTTGATGCTAAGGCTTATACAGCTTTAGGTGACTTGAATTTAAAAAATAAAAATTATGATGATGCATGCACTGATTATGACAAGTCAATAATACTCTATAAAAAACTATGTTTAAATAGAGAACTTGCTTATGTGTATTGTCGGCTAGGAAAAGCTAATTTCCGTTCTTTTCATTATGAATCTTCTTTAATTTATTTTAATTTAAGTCAATATTATGCTTTTGTGTATGACGATAAAAAAACATATAAAATGTGTTTAGATAATTTAGCAACTTCTTATCTTCGAACAGGTAAAATTAAATTAGCTTTAGATACTGTTAATAAACTTTTATCATTTATAAAAGAAGATAGAGATGATGAATACTATTTACTTGCATTGAATACTAAGGCTATTTGCTATTCGGAATTACAATATTATGATAAAAGTATAAATATTTATAAAGAACTGTTAAAAAGTTTTAAGGATACTAAAGATGTGCGATTAGGACGTATATATACAAATTTAGGTATAAACTATTGCTTTTTAAGTGACTTTGATGAGAGCTTAAAGTATTTTAAAATAGCAGAGCAATTTAAAAAGGAATTTGATAAATCTAAACTTTCATATACTATTATTGAAAAATCAAAAGTATATATAAAACAGGAATTATTTGATAAAGCTATTGATACTATAAAAGAAGCCTTAAAATATGCTATGGATTATAACGATTTGGATTATTTATTACGTGGTCACAGTATGCTTAAAGATATATATACTAAGTTAAATGATGATGAAAAGTTAGAAAATGAATATCTTGAATTAATTAAGTTATTAAAAATTACTGATGATGAAGTTAATCTTAAGGTAATTTATGATAAGTTGGTATTTTTATATTTGAAACAGAGTAAATATGAATTTGCTACAAAGTACATAGCGTTATCAGACCAATTAGAGATAGGAGGGTTAGCATGAAAAAATCAATTATGAAAAAAATCACTGTAGTTGCAAGTACCTTATTAATGGCATTAGTTGTAGTGAGCTATGGAGCTTTAAATAATAACCTAGTTCATAATGTTCCTCAACATAATCATGTGGTTCCTAATTATGAATATAATGATGTTTAGGTAAAAAGTAGTTTGGATTTTATTGTCCAAACTACTTTTTATTTTTAACTATTTTGATGTTGATTATGATGTATTGAATTCTGATATTATTAAATGAATTATTCCTTACCTATTGATATTTAATATCAGTAGGATATTTATTTTCTAATTTTAAATTAGTTCATTTAATAATGGCATTTGAAAAATATTCTTCTAATGAAAAGATAACTCATTAATATATAAGGAGGATTTATGAGAATAAACTTAAAGCTATTAAAAGAACTTGTGAAAATCCAATTATTAAGTATTATTTTTTCTCTTGTTAGTAGGATAAATATAAATATATTAACAGTTAATCCACATTTCCTTACAAATTATGTAGTGTTATTTTTAAGCTTAATATTTTTTGTAATGTTTTGCATACTATTAAATATTATGTTTTTAGATAAGAGCATAATAAATATTTTTTTTATGTCTGTATCTTATTTAATTTACTGGAGAATATTTTTGTATGTAACATTCATTCATACTGATAATCCAAACGATTATAGCATTGGAATTTTAGGATTATCATTGGAAATATTCTTAGGCATATTTCATTATATTATTGTAATAATATCAAGTATAATTTGTATATCTATTAAAAATTCAAAAGGTATTATTAAAAACAAAAATTAGTATTACATTAAATATAAAGTAACAGTATTATTGTTTTAAAAACTATATATGATATAATATTTAATGGCAAATTAATAATAGTATAGCGTAAATACATATAAATTAAGTTAAATTATATAAACAAACTATAGGAGGAATTTTATAATATGGATATTACTATGGCTCTTGCAAGAGTAACTGAGGCAGCAGCACTTCAATCCTCAAAGTTCAATGGAAGAGGAGAAAAAAATAATGCTGACCAGGCTGCTGTAGATGGAATGGAAAAGGCCTTTGCACTTATGCCTGTAAGAGGAACTGTTGTAATTGGAGAAGGAGAACTTGATGAAGCTCCAATGCTTTATATAGGTCAAAAACTTGGAATAGGAGAAAGCACTATGCCAGAAATGGATATTGCTGTTGATCCTTTGGACGGTACAGTTTTAATAGCTAAGGGTATTCCAAATGCTATGGCAGTAGTGGCTATGGGACCTAAGGAAAGTCTTCTACATGCTCCTGATATGTATATGAAAAAAATACTTGTAGGACCTAAAGCAAAAGGTGCAATTGATATAAATAAATCCCCTAAAGAAAACATACTTAATGTAGCAAAAGCTCTTAAAAAAGATGTTTCAGAAGTTACTGTAATAGTTCAGGAAAGAGATAGACATGAGTACATAGTTGATGCAGCAAGAGAAGTTGGTGCAAGAGTTAAGATGTTTAGAGAAGGTGATGTTGCAGCTTCACTTGAATGTGGGTTTGAAAATGAAGGCGCAGATATACTTATGGGTACTGGTGGAGCTCCAGAAGGAGTTATAGCTGCTGCTGCAATTAAATGCATGGGCGGAGAAATGCAGGCAAAACTTGTACCTCACACAGATGAAGAAATTGAAAGATGCAAGAAAATGGGTATAGAAGATGTTAATAAGACTTTTCACATGGATGATCTTGCAGCAACAGACAATCTTTTCTTTGCAGCTACAGGAATAAGCCAGTGTGAATTCTTAAATGAAGTTGTCTTTAATGAAAATGGTAAAGCTGTTACCGATTCAGTAGTTATGGATTCAAAAACTGGAACAATTAGATTTATAAAGGCAATACATGACTTGAATAAAAGCAAATTAGTGGTAAAATAATATTATTACATTATGCGAAAGGCGGTAGTTATGGTGCCTGTTAAAGTTGAACAATTAGTTGAAGATCTTGGACTTGAGATAATTCTTAAGGGTGATGCTGAAGCAGAAGTTTGTCAGAGTGATATAAATAGGCCTGGTCTTCAATTCTCAGGATTTTATAGTTATTTTGCAAGCGAGAGGATTCAGATTGTTGGTAATGCAGAGTGGAGTTTTCTTGATGCTATGAGAAGTGAACTCAGGAGAAAAAGACTTAAAAAATTTTTTAAATTCGACACCCCATGTACTGTTGTTTCAAGGGATTTGATACCACATGATGAATTTATAGAAGAAGCAAAGTTATATAATAGATGGGTTGTAAGAACAGACATGATTACTACCCGTTTTATAAGTAAAGTTATGAATTATTTAGATGAAAAACTTGCTCCAGAGACAAGGAAACACGGTGTACTTGTCGATGTATATGGATATGGAATACTTATTACTGGAGAAAGTGGAATAGGTAAAAGTGAAACAGCACTTGAACTTATAAAAAGAGGACATAGACTTGTAGCTGATGATGCTGTTGATATAAAGGCTGTTGATGGTAAGCTTCATGGTAAATCACCTTATATAACTAATGGAATGCTTGAAGTAAGGGGAATGGGTATAATTGATGTGCCCGCCCTTTATGGGTTAAGTTCAATTTTAGGCGGTAAAAAAATAGATTTTATCATATACCTTGAGCAGTGGCGTGAAGGAAATGATTATGATAGACTTGGAATAGATGATGAATTTATAGATATTTTAGGTGTACCTGTAAAGAAGATAACTCTTCCTATAAGACCAGGAAGAAACCTTGCTGTTATAATTGAGGCTGCAGCTGCAAACTACAGGTATAATTCTATAACTGCTGTATCACCTGCTCAGACAATAAATGCTAGGATGGACGAGGTTTCAAAGAATGAATAAGAAGGAAATTCGTCACTATATTTTAAATGAAAAAGCAAAACTACTAGAAGACAATAAAAAGCAATTGGATGATGCAATTTATAACAATGTTATAAATTGCAATTTCTTTATAAAATCCAAATTTATATTTACCTATGTAAGTTTTGAAAATGAAGTTTACACACATTCCATAATTAAAAAGGCACTTTCACAGGGTAAAAGAATATGTGTACCCAAAATTATAAGCAAAAAAAGTGGGATGGTAGCATGTGAAATAAAATCAATGCAGGAATTAGTAGAAGGAAAATATGGAATACTTGAACCTATTTCTGATAATAATAAGATTGATTCAAAAGATATTGATTTTGCTCTGATTCCAGGACTTGCTTTTGATAAAGATGGATATAGAATTGGCTATGGCGGTGGGTTTTATGATCGCTTTTTAGCATCGGCTGATTTTTATAAGATGGGTTTATCCTATGAGTTTCAGTTTATGAATAACGTTCCAAAAGAAGATTTCGATGAGAAAATAGATGGGATGATTACTGAAAAAGGCATTAAAAGTTTTTAATATATGAAAATAGGAGATGAAGTTATGAAAGATAAAAAAAATAAATTTGAAAAAGAATATGAATATGCGTGGAAAAAATATGATGAAAAAGAATTAAAAGAGGTATTTGAAATTTCAAAGAAGTATAGAAAATTTATAACTAAGTGCAAAACTGAAAGAGAATGTGTTAATGAATTCACAAAAATAGCTAGAGAAAATGGTTTTGTTGATCTTAAAGAAATAATTAAAAGTGGTAAAAATATTAAAAAAGGTGACAAAATATATGTAGATAATATGGGAAAAAACTTGGCTATGTATGTAATTGGAGATGAGCCACTTGAAAACGGTATGAATATATTAGGTGCACATATAGATTCACCAAGACTTGATTTAAAGCCAAATCCACTTTATGAAGAAACTGATCTTGCACATTTTAAGACTCATTATTATGGTGGAATAAAGAAATATCAATGGGTTACAATTCCACTTTCCATGCATGGAGTAATAGTTAAAAAAGATGGAACAGTTGTGAATGTTGAAATTGGAGAAAAAGAGGATGATCCTGTCTTTGGCGTTTCAGATCTTTTAGTTCATCTTTCAAAAGACCAAATGAAAAAGACTCTTGCAGAGGGTGTTGAAGGGGAAAAATTAAATGTACTTGTAGGAAGTATGCCTCTTAGTGGATCTGATGAAAAAGAAAGCGTAAAATACAATGTATTAAAAATATTAAATGATAAATATGGTATTGATGAAGAGGATTTTGTATCAGCAGAAATTGAAGTCGTTCCAGCAGGAGCAGCAAGAGACTATGGATTTGATAGAAGCATGATTATGGGGTATGGGCATGATGATAGAATATGTGCATATACTTCTTTTGACGCAATGCTTAAGGTTAGCAAAAATGCTAGAACTTCTGTTGCTATTTTAGTTGACAAAGAGGAAATAGGAAGTGTTGGAGCAACGGGAATGCAATCAAGATTCTTTGAAAATGCTACAGCAGAAATCATGGATAGATGCGGTGATTATAGTGATCTAAAATTAAGAAGAGCGTTTGAAAATTCTAAGATGCTTTCCTCTGATGTAAGTGCTGCTTTTGATCCAAATTATCCAGGAGTTATGGAAAAGAAGAATTCAGCTTACCTTGGAAAAGGTGTTGTATTTAACAAATATACAGGATCAAGAGGTAAATATGGAAGTAACGATGCTAGGGCAGAATATATAGCCGAAATAAGAAATGTTATGGCGAAGAACAATATACTATGGCAGACTGGTGAACTTGGAAAAGTTGATCAAGGCGGCGGTGGAACAATAGCATATATATTAGCTCAATATGGTATGGATGTAATTGATTGTGGAATTGCTCTTTTAAATATGCATTCACCATGGGAAATTGCCAGTAAGGCAGACATATATGAAACCAGCAATGCATATTCTGCATTTTTAAAGTTTATGTAGTTAAAAGGTTCTTAACTAAAGGAATTTTATTTCTTTTGGTTCAGAACCTTTTTTTATTAAAGAGGAGGCAGGGTATTCACTTTCAAACCCTAGAGGCTGTATCAAAAAATTGTTGTTATTGTTTAGAAATTAGAAATTGTGTCAAGTATTAAAAGGATAATAAAATTCATTGAAAGAGTGATCCACTTGATACAAGAAGATATCCGTTTAACCAAGCTAAAAATTTACAAAAAAGATGCCAAAGATTTTATGATAGTTAAACCAATATGTAATGGACCGTGGTTCATTAGGACTTTTAGAGATAAAATTGACCCTGAAATTAGTAGAAAAACCTATATGATTACCTACAATTACAGGTATCTTCGTGCAATTGCAACGAAATATTTAGATAGATATTTTAAATTTTTTATACTGTTTGACTCAAGGAAAATAATGGATTATATAGGTGCGTTCCGGCATTTAATGGGGAAGGGTAGATTTATTAGAACAAGTGAAATAAGGTAAGCACAATAAAAAGAATATTAATTAATGTATCAATGGTCAATAAAGGTTGATTTTCCTGCATTTCACTTCGGGAAACTTAAAAATACAAAGAAAATTAAAACATGGGAAAATACCCTAGCGGGTTAAAATATTAGGAGAATTACTAACAACAATTTTTTGATACAGTGCCTAGGGAGCTGAGAGTGAAAGTATAACTCATAGAAAAGAGAGTTTAACTTAGAAAGGAAAACATCTAAAAATAAAACTTTTAGATACTTTCCTCAGTTATAATATGATTAATTTATATTTAGTAGTTTTAGAAATTGTTCTATATGAGTACTGCCTAGATATATAGAACCTAATGTGCCATGTTTGGTATCTGCAGCTAGACCACTGTGGAAGTCTGAACCAGCAGTAATAATTTTGCCATTATCCTCTGCAATTTTTATAAAATCTTCTGTATTTTCTTTTGAATTTAAAGGATAAATTGCCTCAATACCGTCGAAGTCAAATTGGCGCATAAGTTCTTTAACAGGAGTTTTCTTTGCTAAAACTGGATGTGCAAGAACAGCTGCGGCATTTGCAGATTTTAAAAAGGCTATACCATCTTTAAGAGAAAGATTTTCATTTGGAACATATGCTGGACTGCGTTCGTTTAATATATTCTTAAATATGTAATCTAAAGTGTAATTATAGCCAGTATCTATTATGGTTCGTGCTATGTGGGGCCTTGCAACTACTCCCTTAGCACTTTTTAATACTTTAGCAAAATCTATTTCAATATTAAAATATTTTTTTAAATTGTTAACTATTTTTTCTGCCCTTGCAACTCTTAATTTATTAACATCCATTAAAATATTTTGAAATTTTTCACTTTTGTAAGAGTCATCTCTAAAATATGAAAGAACATGTATATTCTCACCATTATAGCGAGTTGAAAGTTCCATTCCCTTAATGATTTTTACATTGAGACTAATACCGGCAGAAAGAGCTTCTTCTAGTCCGTCTGTAGTATCGTGATCTGTTAAAGCCATTATATCTATATTTTCCTTCTTAGCCATTTCAACAAGTTCTCTTGGATCAAAAATTCCATCTGATTTATTTGAATGTATGTGAAAATCCCCTTTTAAATACATTTTATCACTTCTTTCGTGTAGTATCAGAACTATTATATACTATAATATATAATAGTTAAATGGAATTATCTAGGTATAATATTTTTACAAAAACCATAGAGGTTGTAGGCGTTAGGTATATTTTCCATGTTTATATAATCTCTTTCGTAGTCACCATCCCAAGGATATATTGATATAAATTTTTCATTATAAATTTCAGAAACAAACTTCTTATTATTAAAAGTAAAATACAATTTATATTGTGGCTTTTCAGGTAGATTTTTAGGTTTTGATATAAAATTTTTATTTGTAATGGTACTTAAAAATCCTTTTATTACATCTGATTCAGCTTTGTCCAATGTTTCCTTTTTATAAAAGGATGTATCTAAAAGAAATATTGAATATTTTTTCTCAAGTTTAAAACTACCCATAAGTTCATTTGTATAATAAAAATTATTTGGCTTTTTCTTATAGTATATAGAGATGTTTGAACAGCTGCACAAAAATATAAGAGATATTAAAAAAGTAAATATGTAAATATATAAATTTTTCCTCAATTTTATTTTCCTTTCAACATGGTCTAGAATAAAATATGAATGAAAGAATGTGTTTAGTACAAAAATAAGTAATAATTTTTAAACAAGTAGTGTTGATACAATAAATAAAGCTGTGTTATACTATAAAATGCTTATTAAAGCAAGGTTAGTAGTTTTTTTAGAAGGAGATGTAAATAATATGCCCCAGCATTCACTGTCAAGAACAGAACTGCTTATTGGCGAAGAATCACTTGATATTTTAAGAAAAAGTAAAGTTGTTGTATTTGGTATAGGAGGAGTTGGAAGCTACACAGTTGAAGCTCTTGCAAGGTCTGGAGTGGGAACTATTGTATTAGTAGACGATGATCTTATATGCCTTACAAATATAAATAGGCAGATTCATGCTACATTTAAAACAATAAGTAGATCTAAAGTTGAAGTTATGAAAGAAAGAATACTTACTATAAATCCAAAGTGCAATGTTATAGTGCATAATACCTATGTTAAAGAGGACAATATATCTGAAATTATAGAGGACGATGTGGATTATGTTGTTGACAGCATAGATACAGTAACATCAAAGCTTGCACTTATTATGTGGTGTAAAGAGCATGAAATAAAAATTATAAGCTGCATGGGAACAGGAAATAAACTTGACCCAACACAGTTTAAAATTGCAGATATATATAGTACAAAAATATGTCCTCTTGCAAAAGTAATGAGACGTGAACTAAAAAGAAGAGGGGTTAAATCTCTTAAAGTATTATATTCAGAAGAAATTCCAAGAAAGCCTAAATCTGATGTTATAACATGTAAGGAAGGCTGTGTCTGCAGCGGCGGAACAAAGAAATGCCTTGCTAAAAGGCAGATACCAGCTAGTATATCATTTGTGCCACCAGTGGCAGGGATGATAATAGGTGGAGAAGTTATCAAGGACTTAATAAATATAAGATAAAAAAATGGCTAATAATCGTTGTATTTTACCTAAAGGGAAGGTTTAAATTCTGAATGATTATTAGCCATTATTAACTTATTTATTTGTTCTGTCGCTCTTATGATTATTTAATTTTTCTTCAATAGTTAGGCCGCCTTTTCTCTCATCTATCCTTACTACTGTCATGACTCTGTCACTTCCAACTTGAAAGGGTATTTTGTGAACTTTTTTTATAAGATCAAAAACCTCATCAAATTCACCTTCTACAGTTGTGCTCATAGCTCCAATTTCATATTTAAGACCACTTTTTTTTATACAATCTATTGCTGCATCAACCTGCTTGTACATTTCATTTTCTGAGACAGCTGGTATAAGAGGCATCACAGCTATATCTGCAATTACCATAGAAACATCTCCTTTAATTTGAAATACTACCCCGAGTCATAGCTTTTTCAATGACTTTTAATGGAAGTGCTGCAATTATAACAATGCAAATTCCACCTTCTGCAATCATAAGAGGCCCATTTACTGAGAGGGAATAAACAACAGCTGACATTCCCTTTGGAGCAAAGCTTCCAAAGAATACTACACCTGATATAAAGTGAAATACATATTTAATAAATATCGCTACAACGCTTCCTACTATCTTGTTATTTCTGAAAAATCCAGCAAGACCTAGGGACATAGAAGGAAGGGGATAATCAAATAAAAGCTGTATTGGATGCATAATGTAAGGATCTACTATAAGTGTTAGCATTCCATGCAAAAAGCCAGCTAAAATTCCTACTTCAGGACCATATACAAGTGCAATTAAGAGTATTGGAACATAAGATCCAATTGTAACTGCACCACCTTGTGGAAAATGATATATTCTAAGCATTTGTAGAATCATTGAAAGAGCAAGTGCTATGCCTATTTGAGCTATCATTTTAGTGTTTAATTTTACTTTTCTAATTTTCATAAAAGCTAGTACTAAAATTAGAACTCCTACAAGAGTAATTATTGATGTTGGATAATTTTTAATGTAATTTAAACTTTTGATTAGATTTGACATTTAAATGACCTCCTTATCTTAACTAGGAGACCCATTGAACAATAAGAAAAGAAAAAACCTTGAAATTAACTTAACTTAATATAAAAGAGTCATCATTACTTCCCTACGCTAGAATTATCTAGATCAGGTTAGAGGGTTAATGTATAAAACATTTCTCAGCCTTAGGCACCCCTAGTCGATAAATTATTTTTTTTTACAAATTTATTATAATACAGCGGGAAATTTTTTACAAGATATTTCTGCAAACGTTATAATATAGTTTTATTTATTGGTCTATGTTAAAATATATTTAAATATGTAGTATTATGTAGGAGGAAATATAAAAATGGATATAATTTTAAATATAATAAATTCAGGAAGCAATTTAGTTTATATAATAATCGGTATAGCGGCAATTATATTGATTATGAAGGTTTTAGATAAAGTTTTAAAGGTAGTTTTATGTTTAGCAGTAGCTGCTTTTGTGTTATATAAAATAGGACTTCTTAATTCAGCTTTACCTATTGTTATGAGTTTATATAAATTAATTTTGGGCAAAATAGGAATAAATATATAAGTTAACGTGGTGATTTTATAGTGAATAAAAATAATAAGAGAAAAGCTAATATTGTACTAATAATTTTTGCAGTAATTTTTTGTATTTCACGTCCTTTTAAAGATAATTTTTTACTAGGACTTATTTCAAATGCAAGTTTAGCAGCACTTATAGGAGGGTTTGCAGATTGGTTTGGAGTAACGGCAATATTTGGGAAACCTCTAGGGCTAAATTGGCCTAAAAAGATTTTTAGAACAGACATAATAAATGAAAATAGAGGTAAATTTGTAAATGTAATAGTACATACCGTATCAGAGGATCTTCTAAGCAGCGAAAATTTAAAGTCCAAATTTAAGGATTATAATTTTGCTGCAATTTTAATAAATTTTTTTAGATCTAAAAATGGTGACAGGGTATTATACATGTTATTTGATGAATTTCAGGAATATTTAAAAAAGCCAAAAATAATAAAAAATATTAATGATAGTGCATATAATATAGTAGTGAATGTTATATCTAAAATTAAATTAAGCGGAGTAATTTATGAGACTTTAACATGGTTTATAACTACTGATTCCTACGACAAGATGTTAAATGAGGTCATTTTAACAGTTAAAAAACATGCTAATAGGGCTGAAACTTTTAATTTAATAGAAAAAATATATATTAATGCTTTAAATGAGTATGAAAATAAAAACATTCAGAGAAAATTTATGAGTAAGTTTTTAATGAAAAATTTACTTGATGTATCGCCAGAAAAAGCTGCACATTTAATACAAGACGAATTTATGAAGATTTTAGAAAATATGATAATAGAGGACGATGAAAAAAGACTTAAACTTAAAAAGTATATAAGTGATTTTATAAAGCGACTTGATACAGATGAAGAATTAATTAAAAAAATTGAGAATTATAAATTAAAAATAATATATGAAAATGATGCTTTAAAAAATAATCTAGAAAGTATTTTAAATTCATATTTAAAAGATGATTGTAAAAATGTTCAGGATATATTAAGCATAGTTAAAGGCAAAAAGAGAAAAATACTATTTGAAATTTTAAAGGATAAAGAAAGGCTTATAAGCGTAGATTCGTATATTAAAAAACAAATATTTGATTTAATAGACAGTAAGCATGATGAAATTGGAAGGACTATAAAGAAAAATCTTGATAAATACAATAATGCAGAAATAACTAAATTAATGGAAGAAAAGGTTTCAGATGATCTTCAAATGATAAGGATAAATGGTTCAGTTGTAGGTGGATTTGTGGGTGTGCTCACTTATATATCAACTTTCTGGATAAAATAGGGTGGTTTTTATGGATTACAAAAACAAAGCAAACATAACTCTTTTATGTGTTTTTATAAGTTTTATTTTAGTTTGTATATTAAAATACTTTTTTAGAAATTCAATTATAATTGATTTTCTATTTATGGTAAGTGAAGCTTCACTTGTTGGAGGGGCAGCTGATTGGTTTGCAATTACAGCACTTTTTAGAAAACCATTTGGAATTATTGGATTTCACACGGCAATAATTCCAAGAAACAGAAAAAAAATAATTGAATCAATATCTAATATCACTGAAAACCAGCTCCTAACAGGTGATATGATAAATGATAAAATTTTGAAATTAAATTTAAGAGAAAAAACTTCTGGAATTATGATTAAAAATAAGGCTAAAATCTTAAGTAAACTTAGAAATTTTATTAATGAATATATAAGTAGTGAAGCTGGAAGAGAACAAATTGGAAAATTGGATAAAAAACTTAGAAAGATTTTGTGTGAAAAAATATTTGACCAGGATGTTATAGATAAACTTTACAATGTTATGTACACTGAAAAAAACATAGAAAAAGCAGTTGATTTTATAATTAAAATTTTAAATGAGAATCACATTGAAAGATATATCTACAAAGTTCTTTTAGATTTAAAAAACCAAAAACTCAGTGGATTTTTGCAAAATTTAACCTACAGTATATTTTCAAAGATGGATGCAGTTAGTATTGAAGAGGCCTCAGTTAAATTTAAACATGAGATTATATATGAAATAAACGATATGAAAAACATAGACAGCAAAAATAGACATATTGCCGAGGAAATGGTAGAGGATTTAATTATAAAACTTAGGAATAACAAAGATGAAATTGAAAAAAATTCAGTAGCATTCATTTGTAGTGATAACATAAAGTTATTTGAAGAAAAAGAGATATATGAAAAGAATGAATTTGGAG
>JAQUXS010000094.1 GCA_028692255.1 Clostridium sp. | reverse complement strand
TGGTATAATACAATTAGTTGTAAATAATATTGGTCCATTAAAAGCTTCAAATTCTTCGTTTTGTTTCCACCAAGCATTACCGTAATTACCTACAAAGTTTGAATATTTTTTAAAGAATGGATAATAGTGAGCTGGTAACATTTCACCATGAGTATAAACATCTACTCCTGAATCCTTTGTTTGTTCTAAAAGTTCTTCTAAATCCTTTAAGTCATGTCCTGATATTAATATTGCAGGATTGTTTTTTACACCAATGTTAACTTCTGTTATTTCTGGATTTCCATAAGCTCCTGTATTAGCTGCATCAAGCATAGCCATAGTATCTACACCAAATTTTCCTGTTTCTAGTGTAAGTGCAACTAAATCTTCTGCACTTAATGTATCATCTAGTGTAGCTACTAATGCTTTTACTATAAAATCATACATTTCTTCATTTTCTTTTCCTAAATTAAATGCATGTTCAGCATAAGCAGCCATACCTTTAAGTCCATAAACAATTAATTCTCTTAGTGAACGTACATCTTCATTTTCTGTAGCTAATATTCCAACTTCAGTAGAATCTGACTTAGCTAAAAGCTCTGAATCACTTTCTACTACAAAAGTAGCTGCATCATGTAATTCAACTAAAGTTATTCCTTTATCTGTTAATTCTTTCTTTATTTCTTCTCTAAGTTCTATGCCTTCTTTTATTTTTTTAATAAAATCATTGTCATCAAAATTAGCATTAGTAATAGTCATAAATAAACCATTTAACATGAAATGATTAGCTTTAGCAAATCTAATATCTTTCTCTAAGCCTTTCTTTTGAAGTATTGCAATACCTTTTAATGTATAAATAATTAAATCTTGCAAATTTGCAACTTTATCGTTTTTTCCACACACACCTTTTATTGTACAGCCAGTCCCTTTAGCAGTTTCTTGACATTGATAACAAAACATACTCACTTTAACTCCTCCTCTAAATAAAAACTACTTTGACTAAGGCATAATCGAAACATTTACTTTTTTCTTTAATATACCCTATATTTATATAATAAACCTTTTTTTTCATAAATTCAGTATCCTATGATACCATTTTCATATATTTAATAATTTATTTTTTATTTTACATTCTTATCAATATTTAATAATTTATTCCTGCAGGTTTTATATTCTCTAAATCAAAAGCATGACATGGTGTTACACCATATACCATATTACACTTGGGACATTTATCCTCATGAGTGCTCATTTCAAAATTTTCACCACACTCTACACATTTTATTGAAAAAGCCATAATCATATATTGCTCTGAAAATCCCATTGCCCTAACCTTATCAACTACCTCTTTACCATTTTCAAAACTTCCGCTACATCCTTCATGCATATACATTTTCCCCTTTTCTTAAATTTATTTAATTACAATTTTAAACTAATAATATTTTTATTTATTTTTCAATATTTCACCATTTCTAAGATTTGTTCTCATTTCGCTAATAATGTTATCCATTTTTTCCAAGTCTTTTAATATGCTTTTTTCCTCACTATCTGTTTCTATAACCTTATAAATCCCACCATTTCTTATTACAATTCTTTTATCTGCCATAAGAGCTAAGCTTGGATCATGAGTAGCCATTAAAACTATTTTTTCTTCGCTAACTAAAAGATTCAATGCCCTTTTTCTATCTATCCCTGCATTTTCTATTTCATCAATTAGCACTATTGGAGAAGTGCTTAATATTGCAGTATCTGCTATCATTAAAGCTCTTGATTGACCTCCACTTAAACCTGTTATAGGTGTATCTAAATTAAACTTTTCACCAGCCAATTCATTTGCTGCTTCTAATATTTTATTGATAATTTCTTCTTCATTATCAACCATTCTGCTTTTAGCATGAAGTTCTAAAAACTCTTTTACACTTAAATCCATAACAAAATTCATGTTTTGAGATAATTGTGCCACTAATTTATTACTTGTAGAAAATCTTATGCTTTTATCTGGCAAATCCCCATTAATTAAAATAATTCTTTCTGTGGGAGTATCTTTATTGGCAGCCCACTCTATATCTGCTAACAATCTACTTTTTCCTGAACCCGTTGGTCCAACTATGGATACTATTTCACTTTTATTAATAATTAATTCATCAAAATTCTCTTTATTACCGTATTTATCTTTACCTGCTACTATGGTTATTGAATCTACCTTGTCTTTATCCAACCCTAAAAATTCAATCATTTGATTAACATATGCTTCTAAATCCAATTTCATCTTTTCTATATCTATTGCCCACTCTTCAATATCTTCTTGTGTAAAGTGATTTAAATATTCTTCAAATGTATATTCTTCATACCCCTTTACATCTAATTTATTATTTTCAAAGAAAGACAATATAAAAGGATAATTTTTTTCTAGATCTTTTATTTTTTTTGTTTCTAGTTCTTTTATTTTAATCATTATCATCACCTATTTTCATCTTTCTTTTATTACCCATTTGATATTCTTCTCCTATTCTTGTTTCTCCTAAGCAATATGAACACAGCGCTGATGGCATTGGAAATTTTAATTCCTTTCCCTTAACAGTTTCAATATCTAACTCCTTATCATATACAAGAGTGCTAAGTTCATAAGCTCCTTGTCCTGTAAGACCATTAACAAAAATAATAGCTGCCTTAGGATTTACTGAATTAACTCTTGATGCAAAAACCTCTCTCTCAGCTTGAGATACAATATCACCTTTTGTAATAACTATAATATCAGCAGTTTTTAGCATAGGTCCTATTTTCTTTGGAGTATTTATACCACTTAAATTATCTATAACACATATTGCTTTTATACCTTTTATATAAGGAGAACATCTATTACAAAGTCCAGCACTTTCAGTTATAAGTAAATCAAGTTTTTCTTTTACTCCCCAGTTAACAACTTCTTCTATGTTACTTGCAAAATAATGATCTGGGCATAATGAACCTGATAATCCTTTTTTAACAGGAACACCTGCTTTCTCATATAAAATATCATCATCTGTATAAAGGCAGTCAAACTTAACTACACCTACTGATAATTCTCTCTTTTTAATAGCTTCTATAGTTTTTAATATTACAGAAGTCTTACCTGAGGATGGTGGCCCTGATATAGTTACTAAATTCATAAACTTTACTCCTCTCCTTTTTCATATCTCACTTTACACTATCCTTTTACAGCATCATTAAAAATATCCTCACATTGCTTTATTAAATCTGAAATATCATGCTCTTTTATATAATCCCAACCAAGCCACATATATTTATTTTCTTTTGTTATCATATTATCCACTTTAGGATTTACACTTGGAAACTTTCCATTATGGGATAAAATTTCTCCTACTTCCTTTGAAGCAAAAAAGTCAACAATTGGCTTCAATTTCTCGTTTTTATCCTTTTTGCTCAGCATAAATATTGGACTCATTATTGCTCCCTCCTTAGGCCATATAGGAGCCATAGGGCCTCCTTCTTTAACCATCTTGGTAAAGAAATATGGCATAATTGTAACAACTGGTTTATCATATTTTTTCATATGAGACTTAACCATTTCAGATGGGTGCATACTTCTTTGCAAACTCTTTCCTAACTTTTTCACACCATCTTCCCCATAAGTTTTGTAAATATTAAGTAAAATTGCATTAAATAAATCAAAATCGCCTACTGGAAGACTTACACTATTTTCAAATTCTTCTTTTAATATATCTTCCCAGCTTGTTGGTATTTTTCTACCCTGTAATTCATCTACATTTACTAAAAATACTGCTGGTACAACTCCTATAATGGAATATTGTTTATTTGGGTCTTCCAATTGTATATACTCATTATGAAAATCTTCATTGTATGTATTAAAACCTGTTATATCTTCAAAAATATCTTCTGATTTATATTTACCAAATAATTTTTTATCAAAAAATAAATCAAAGCCTGCTGATATAAATATATCTGGCAATTCTTCCTTTGATTGATTTGTTAAAGTATCTTTTAACCAATTAATACCCATTGAAGCAGCCTTAAGTTCATAATCTAGATTGAAATCAAAATTTTTATCAGAAAGCCAATTTTCAAAAGCCTCTGTTAAAGGTACTCTAACGGGGCATGGTAATACTCCAGCCACCTTTACAGTATCATCTTTACTTGATAATTTATCTTCTTTATTTTCAATCTTGTCTACAAGCTCTAATTCAAAAGTTTCTACATTTATTTTTTTAAGTTTTAAAGCATCTTCCAATGAAATAGATTTTCCAAAAGATTTTCTCATGTTTTCATCGTTTAAATTGTTAAAACCTACAGATACTAATAATTCTATTGCTTCACTATATTTTTCTGTAATATCATATAATGTATTTTTCATATTAAAGTATTTATTATCCATAATCATCCATCTCCCGTTCATATATTATCCTTTATATATTATTAGTTTATCATTAAGTATTTTTTAATTCAGTAACATATGTTACCTTTGTTAACATATAAGTTCTACTTTGACAAAGCAAAAAAAGATATCTACAAACTATTTTGTTTTGAGATATCCCCTTTTGTTTCTATCATAATATTACTTAACTGGAGCTGATGCTTTCACAACAATTAACTCTAAAATTTCATCATGCTTATTACCAACATTCATTTTAGTTTTAAATGAAATCTTTAGTACACTTCCTTTTTTATATTCATGAACTTACTGTTCGTCTAAACCTATAGTTAATGTTTCTCTAGTTACAGTCATATAAACATTTATAGTACCACATAAAATATTGAATTTCTGTAGTTTCTGTTACTTCAGAAACAAGTTATCCTTTAATAATTTATCATATAAATAATGTTAAATCATTTATTAATTAAGTTTATCTTTTATTATGCAAATTCCCTGAGTCATGGTACCCATAGGACAGTATACACACCAAGATCTAGGTTTGAAAAAGTACATTGAAATCAATCCAATAAGCGTTGAAGTAAGCATCATACTATAAAATCCGAAGGAAAATTGAGCAATCCAAGGAGTTACATTGGTTAAATCAGTGAAATTCCAAGGAAGTTTAAAAGTCCAAAATATTGTCAGAACTTCATTAAGAGAATTTACATTACTAAAAACTAAATAAGTGCTAAAAAGCATATTAATAAACATTGCCATAAAGAATGCTAAGAAACCATATCTAAAATATTTAGTTCTTAGGAATTTTGGTAGAGGTTTATTTCTAGAAAATTTAAATCTGTTTCCAATAAGGTCAAATAATTGCCCTCTACCACAATATTTATTGCAATAGCTTTTATTACCACGAAAAATTGATATTAAAAGAGGAATAATAAAGCAAATTACTCCAAGCCATGCAAATAAGATATTAAATAATCCTAAAATTAAATATAGAGATGAGGCAATCCACATATATTCATACCAAGTTTTTTTCTTTTTCATTAGTTATTTCCTCCTTCTTCTGCAAGTATTTCTATAGTTGAAGCAGGACAAACTTTAGCACATTTTCCACATCCAACACACTTGTCAGCATTTACTACTGCAAAAATTCCATTATTAATAGATATAGCATTCATGGGACAGACTTTAACACAAGAACCACAGCCTACACAATAATTCTTCTCTATAAATGCTTTTTTTCTTTTAACTTTTGATGTCATATAAGACTCCTTTCAAGTAACTCAAATTTAGTACATACTTATTATATAAAAAAAATAAATTTATTTATGTGATAAAGTTACAAAGAGAGTTTATTTGCAGATAGTCTTTTTCTACTTTTTAATATTAGGTGATAAACATTTTATTTATTAATAGGTTTTTTTTAAATTTCATTTTTGGTACTTCAATATACCATAAATTATCTAGCTGTATAAATAAAAAAAAATGATCTACTAGGGTATTATAGACGATTCTAAATACTGGTTAATATTTTTTTTAATCTTGTATAAATAATTTATTATTTAATTTTACATACCATGCAGCTGATTGTACTTGTATTACATAATTAGATATGAATTCATTAACTAATACATAAATTACCCACAAAATATGGAGATATCGAATTAAGAAATTTAGTTATAATATATTGTAACTAAATTTCTTAATGCAATAACTCCAAACCATAATAGTAATTAATGTTTTTACCCTAAAATTGCTTTTAAATCATCTTCAGGGATTGAAATAGGTTTTAAATCAAATTTGTCCACTAATACTTGCAATATATTTGGTGTAATAAATGCAGGTAGTGTTGGTCCAAGGCGAATATCTTTAATCCCCAAAGATAATAATGTAAGAAGTATACCAACTGCTTTTTGCTCATACCAAGAAAGAACTAATGAAAGTGGTAATTCATTTACTCCACAATTAAAAGCTTCTGCAAGTGCAACAGCAACTTTAATAGCTGAATACGAATCACTACATTGACCACAATCAAGTACTCTTGGGAAACCTGCTACTGTTCCTAAATCAAGTTTATTGAAACGGAATTTACCACAGGCTAATGTTAAAATAATAGTATCCTTTGGAGTTTTTTCTGCAAATTCTGTGTAGTAATTTCTACCTGGTCTTGCTCCATCACAACCTCCTATCAAAAAGAAGTGTTTGATTTTACCTTCTTTAACTGCCTCTACGATTTCATTGGCATGACTTAAAATAGCATTGTGTGCAAAGCCAATGGTAATTCTCTTTTCAGGTTCATCTTCTTGCCATCCACCTAATTCTAATGCTTTTTGAATAATAGAAGTAAAATCTTTTTTACTATTAGCTTCTTCAATATGTGGACATTCAGGCATTCCAACTATACTTGTTGTAAACAGTCTATCTTTATAGCTGTCTCTTGGTTTTTGTACACAGTTAGTAGTCATTAATATACATCCAGGAATTCCATCAAATTCCTCTTGCTGTTTCTGCCACGCACCTCCAAAGTTACCAATTAAATTCTTATACTTTTTCAATTCTGGATATGCATTTGCAGGAAGCATTTCACAGTGAGTATAAATATTAATACCTTTATCTTCTGTTTGTTCTAAAAGTTCCTTTAAATCCTTGTAATCATGTCCTGAAACTATAATAAATGGACCTTTTTTCTTTGTAATCAATACTTCTGTTGGCTCAGGATTACCAAAAGGGCTAGTAACAGCAGAATCTAATACTTCCATGCATTTAAGGTTTGTTTTACCGAGTTCCATGTTTAAATTAAATAAATCTTCAACAGTTAAGCTATCATCAATAGTACCAGCTAACCCTTTATAAAAGAAATTATTCACTTCATCATCAAATTTACCTAGTATATAAGCATGATGAGCATATGCAGCCATGCCTTTGAATGCATATATTAACAATTCTCTTAAAGAACGTATATCCATATCTAAATTTTCATCAGACATTATACCTATATTCTTAGCATCTTCCACCATTTCTTCCATAGTGTTTGGTGCTTTGTATTTTGCCGCTTTAGGTACATTTTCAATTTCACCAACTGCATTTTTAAGTTCTTCTTTTATTTTTTCAGCTTTTTTAATATACTCTACAAATCTAGTTGGATCAAAATTAACATTAGTAAGAGTAGAAAACATAGTATCTACAACAAACTTATTTATTTCACTTCTAATTTTTAACCCTCTCTCCAAGTTTTTTTGACCGTAAAAACCAATACCTTTTAATTCATGAATAAGTACATCTTGTAAATTAGCAACCGTAGGGTTTTTACCACATACACCTGATTTTACACAGCCTTTACTACCTAATGTTTGCTCACACTGATAACAGAACATTGAATTTTCCATAAATAAACCTCCTCATATTTTTGTGATTCCTACATTAGTTTTCCTAATTGAATAAAATTTATGTGTCTTATTACTTTACTTTTCTATGAACTTATTATATTATATCTTTAAACTAATTCGGTATCTCATGTTACCAAAAGGATGGTATTGAAATGATAAATAAATATATTGATACAATTAAACAATCACCTTTATTTAATAATATGGAACGTGATGAAATTATGTCTCTGTTTTTATGTTTAAATCCTAAAATACATAACTTTAACAAAAATGAATGTATTGTTAATGCTGGTGAATCAATTGATAAATTTGGATTAGTTTTAGAAGGTGAAGTCAACGTTATTAAAGAAAGTTCTGAAGGAAATAAAGTTATTATGGCAGTAATAAAAAAAGGCGATTTATTTGGTGAAATGTTAGTCTTCTCAAGTCACAAAATATGGCCTGTAACAGTTAGAGTGCAATCATCTTGTAAAATTTTATTTATTACAAACTCAGACCTTATTATTAGATGTGGCAAAAATTGTTCTTGGCATATTTCAATGGTGGAAAATTTTATGAAGGTAATGTCAAATAAAGCTTTAATGCTAAACAAGAAAGTTCAATACCTTTCAATTAAAAGTATACGTGGAAAAATTTCTACATATCTATTGGAACAATATAAAAAGAATAAAGGCAATACCATAGTATTACCTTTAAAACGTAATGAACTTGCTGATTTCTTAAATGTATCTAGACCATCTATGTCAAGGGAAATCTGTAAAATGAGAGATGAGGGTATAATTGATTTTCACTTATCTACGTTTAAAATAAAAGATATTGATACGTTGAAAAGTTTTTGTGATTAAATAGTTGTAGTCGATTCATTTCATATAATGTTTTTAAGGGAAGCCATTTTTGACTTCCCTTAATTTACTATTATAACTCTAAAATATATTTTCACTATTTAAGTTTATATTTTGAGGTCGTGGCTTAAATAATTTATTAGTTAATTTTACATACCATGCAGCTGATTGTACTTGTATTACATATGCTAATGATATAATTATTACAGCATCTGTTCCTGAATCCTTAAATGCAGTCATCGCTATTGCTAAACAAACTGAAAGATTCCTCATAACTGTTCCATATATAAGTGCAATACCATCTTCTTTGTTAAACATCATTCTTGCAATTATTGTACTAAAAATAA
>JAQUXS010000093.1:1403-8948 GCA_028692255.1 Clostridium sp. | reverse complement strand
ATAAACAATTTTAAAAAAATAAGAAGCTTACAAAAAGCAAGCTCTATATACAAAAATAAAACCTTCGCTTCCCTCCGGTGGTTCTAACCACATCAGGTTCATAGAGTTAGGAAAAATCCCTCTCAGCCTTACGGCACCCCTAGCAATAAATAATTATAATATTTAATTTTATATCTATTTTACAACATAGAAAATAGAATGTAAACTATTACTATGAATATTTTCCTTTTTTCCCGGATCAAGCAACACCAAATTGGATTACTTGTCTTATTCTATTTTTGATCCACTTTTATTTCAAATTCAATCTCATGCCTTAAAGGTATCCCAAAGTCTCCAATAACAGGTATAGACGACTTTAGCTTTCTTGCCTCTTTCACCGCATCATAATACAAATGTACCATATCAAATCCACGCTTTTGATAAAATTTAATGGCATTTATGTTGTCATTTGTTGTAATCAATTTTACTTTACTACATTTCATTATAGAAGATATTTTTATGACTTCATTTAAAAGAGTTGTTCCAATGCCATGCTTCTCTCTAATGCTGTCTAGAGACATAACTTCACATTCATTACCTTCAATTTTATATGTAATTAACCCAATAATAGTTTCCCTTTCATATGCAACTACTCCATCCAATTGTGCCATATCAACTATTTTTCCCCTTACAGCCATCTCCGTTGTAAACCACTGATCTCTTATAAACTTATTCACCTGTTCTCTATTTTTAGGTGATATTGTTCTTATGTCCATATTTTATTTTTGGTGAGAAATTGCAAAGTGTACTCTCACCAAATCCCCTTTTTTATATTAATTTTTTCAAAAAACTTTCACCATGTTTAGGCATCTTTATATTAAAATTTTCTGCTATTGTTGCACCAATATCTGAAAATTCTCTGCGGATTCCTAAGTCTTTTCCCTCTTTAAATGTTTTTGAATAAACCAAAAGAGGTACAAATTCCCTTGTATGATCTGTGCCACTATAAGTTGGATCATTTCCATGATCTGCTGTAATTATAAGTAAGTCATCTTCATTCATGTTTTCAAATACTTCAGGAAGTCTTTTATCAAATGCTTCTAATGCATCGCCATATCCTATTGGATTACGTCTATGTCCATAAGCTGCATCAAAATCCACTAAATTAGTAAAACTAATACCGTGAAATTCCTCATGAAGTAATTCAATTAACTTATCCATCCCATCCATATTTGATTTGGTTCTTATTGCTCTTGTAACTCCCTCTCCATCAAATATATCTGATATTTTTCCAATAGCGATGGAATCTAAATTTGAATCTTTCAAATAATTCATTACAGTTTTTCCAAAAGGTTTTAGTGCATAATCATGCCTATTAGGAGTTCTCACAAATGTATCTTTAGTTTTACCTACAAATGGCCTTGCAATGATTCTTCCAAGTTTATAAGGTTCCTCTAGTGTTATTTCACGGCAGTACTTGCAGATTCTATATAGTTCATCTAATGGTATAACTTGTTCATTTGCTGCAATTTGAAGCACAGAATCTGCAGAGGTATAGACAATTAAATCCCCTGTTTTAAGCTGCCCTTCACCAAGTTCTTTTATAATTTCTGTTCCGCTTGCAGGTTTATTGCCTATAACCTTTCTACCAGAAAACTTTTCAATCTTTTCAATTAATTCTTTTGGAAATCCATCAGGGAAAACACGAAATGGTTTATCAATATATAATCCCATCATCTCCCAATGTCCTGTCATAGTATCTTTTCCTCTTGATTCTTCCTGCATTTTCCCATAGTAAGCTTTTGGATGCAGTGCTTTTTTTACACCTTTTATCTCATAAATATTAGACAATCCAAGTTCAGACATATTAGGAATATATAGACCGTTTTTCTTCTCTGCAATGTGAGCTAATGTATTGACTCCAACATCACCAAATTCTTTTGAATCTGGCATTTCTCCAATGCCTACTGAATCCATAACTATAATATTTACTCTTTTAAATGGTTTCATTTATATCCCTCTTTCTTTTATATCTCCTATTTTTCTAAATCCTTTTTAGTGAAAGCTCCTGGCAGTATTTCATCTAATGTTTTGACTATATATTCATTTTCATTTTTACCTAAAATTATTTTTATATCTTCTGAAGCAAACTCACATATTACCTGCCTACAAATCCCACAAGGGTAAGTATAATCATTTTCTACTCCTACTATGGCAATTGCCTCAATTATTCTATTTCCTTCTGATACAGCTTTAAATATAGCTGTTCTCTCTGCACAATTCGTAGCTCCATAAGATGCATTTTCTATATTACATCCTGTATATATTTTTCCATCTTCTCCAAGTACAGCTGCTCCAACTTTAAATTTAGAATAAGGCACATAGGCCTTTTTCCTTCCCTCATAAGCTTTTAAAACAAGCATTTTTAAATTTTTATCATTCATACACATATCCCACCCTTTTATATTATTTTACTCATTTGAAGTATCCAAGTAAAATTAACTATATGCTTATATTCCAGTTTACAGTTTATCTTTTTTACATATTTATCTAATTGTTCAATGTTTGTATAGTATTCATCTTCGATTATATCCCACAAATTCTTTCTGCCCTTTTTAATTAAATATTCTTTTTGCTTAATACGCTCTTCAGCATTTAAAAACATCAAGTCTGCAATTATGATTCTTCCTTTAGGTTTTAAATATCTAAACATAATATCTATTGCTCTCTTTTTTTCTAAAGAGTTCAAGTGATGAAATGCAAAAGTTGAAATAACAACATCAAATTCATTTTCTATAAATGGTTCATCTAAAAAGTTGCCCAATCTCAAATTCATATGTGGATACTTTTTCTTTGCCTCTATAAGCATTTCTACACTCTGATCTACTCCTATAAATTTCACAACACTATCATTATTTAGTTTACCATATAAATTTCCAGTGCCACATCCAATATCTATTACATTTTTAGCATTATTTTTAATTATTATATTTGCTGCACTTTGTAATATAAAATCATATTTTTCAAATAGATTTAAATCGTCATCCAAATTGCCTTTAACTGAACTGTCATAGTTTTTTGCCCATGAATCAAAATCCCATTTATCCAGCCATTTTACCCTTTTTTCTCTATTTTCACTTAAACATTGATCCATACTACTAAAATAATCACTATATCTAATAGCTTCATTTGTGTTTAATGTTTCATTTATGCTCTGCTTTAAAGTATTTTTTATATTATTTAGTTCGTTAATCTTATTCTCCACAGCTTTTAATTGAAAATCAAGAATATGTATCAATTTATATTCTTCATATATCTCTTTATTCAATATTTTTTTAACGCTTTTTAAAGGTATTCCTATTTCTTTTAAAAGAATAACCTGTCTTAATTTTAACATATCATCTTCACTGTAATTTCTATAATTATTTTCATCTCTTTTAGGAACTACTATGCCTAGATCTTCGTATATTCTCAATGCCTTTATTGAAACATTAATTTCTTTACACACTGCTTTTGTATTCACAAAAATCACCTCAAGAAAAATATAACCCCTGCCCAATAGGCAGAGTCAATAGCTTTTTCTATTATATAAACTTTTAATATATTTATTTGCCGCTCTTCTACTTTTAAATACTATTACTTGTTTATTTTTACTTTCTTTAAGCTTATCAATATTTCTTTGTCCTGATTTTTTAGGAAACTCTAAAATATACTTCATAAATTCAAGATCAAATTTTTCCTTACATCCCTCTGGCATATCCGGCCTTATTTTATTTAAATTTGTTATAACTCTTTTAAAATAACTAAATAAACATACAAATCTATTTAATTGAAGCAAAATTACTGTGTCAGCCTTTTCAAGACGAATATTCATAGTACTGCCATAATTACCGTCAATTATCCATTTGTCACGTGATATTAATTCATTTTGTTTTTTTACCCAATCTTCTCTTGGAGTTTCAATCCACCCATTATGCCAATACTCTTTATCAAGATGAATAATAGGGATACCTACTGCATCTGAAAGTTTTCTTGAAAATGTACTCTTACCACTGCCTGGTGAACCTATAACCATTATTCTTTTTCCAATATTATTCATTTATGTCCTCCTAATTTTTCCCACAGTAATTTAATTATAGTACAAATACTCTTTATACACTTATATATCTTCTTGCTATTAAAATTATTATAAAACCAATGAGTACTAAAAGTAAGGTGATCTTAGTATTAATTAATATATAAATAAGTTTTAAACAATATGAGGTGATCTTAATGTCTTACAAAATAGAAAATCTGGTTTTTCAGGGGGGTGGCATATTAGGAATAGCCTATCTAGGTGCTCTTGATTATTTATATGGCAATGGTATTATGAAACCACTAAAAAGAGTAGCAGGAACTTCAGCAGGTGCAATAACTGCCTGTATAATTAGTCTTAATCTTCCCTTTTATGACATAAAATCAATTGCAAGCGCACTAAATTATAGTAAAATTCCATATCAAAGTGGATCAGAAGCCTATAATCTTCTCCCTAAAGATACCAAAAAACAGTTAGGAAAATTTCTTGGTGATGCAACCCACGTTTACAGGCTCATTAAAAACTACGGATGGTTTTCAACACAATTTTTCTACACCTGGATAAAAGATGTTATCCAATCACAATTTGATTCTTCAAAGAAGATAGCTCCATATACATTTGCAGATTTCAAAAATAAATATATCCATCTTGAAAATCGACCATTTTTAGATTTATATGTAATAGGGACTAACCTCAGCACTGGAACATCAGCTTTATTTTCCTATGAAACCACTCCTACCATGGAAGTGGCACAAGCTGTAAGGATTTCCATGTCTATTCCTCTATTTTTTGAAGCTGTAACAGTTAATGATTTTAACATTACAGGAAACAACGCTAACAATATATATTGTGATGGTGGCGTCATGAATAATTATCCAATTAATCTATTTGATACACCTCTGCACAACCCTAATCCCAGCTTAGGTTACAATAAATATACTTTAGGAGTACGTTTCAAGAGCAATCCAGAGTATGCAAGTATAAAGAATCTTTTAGACTATATAAAAATGCTGCTTTATTCATCCTCAAGCGTTCAGAAGGAGAACTACAATAATTCATCTATTGACATAGCAAGATCTATAAACATAGACACTGGTTCGGTATCATCTCTTGATTTTAATATAAAACTTTATGATGATAATTATAATTTTTTATATTATCAGGGCTATAAAGCTGCAAAAGATTATTTTTCTATGAGATATCCTCTATAGAGTTATTGCGTGACTATTTCTGCTATTTCACTGTGAACCTCTTTATTTATATGTATTCCATCATTTAAGAAGTGATCTTTCATTTTTCCCTCTTTTAATAAAATTGTTCCTAAGTCTATAACCTTAATGTCCTTTTCAGCTCCATATTGAACTAATGACTTTCTAAGTTCAGATAAATTTTGGTTGACTTCTTTATAATCCATATCTATAAACCACGTTTTCTCTGAAATATCACCATTAACTGAAAGCGGGGTTAAGATTATAGGGATAATTTTATTTTCCTCGCACATTTGAATCATCTTATCTATGTTATGTAAAACATCTTTTACACTATTTTTTAGAAATACATCATTTGTACCTCCCATGATTATAACTTTTGACGGCTTAATTTGAGCCACATCTTTTATAAACCTTTCTTTCATTTCGTACGTTGTATTTCCTGGTATGCCCTTATTAATAACTTTTTCTTTTACCATTCCAGCTAATACACTTACCCAACCTTCTTCCTGTTTAACTCCATAACCAAAGGTTAAGCTATCTCCTATACATACAATACTCACTTAAATCTCACCTTCTAACTATTACTTAAAATAAATTATACTATTTCTTAATATATGACTCAATATAAACTAAAGTTCATAAAAGAATAGGAATAATTTTTTATTCAGTACCTTGTAATATACAATACTAAATGTTATACTATAGTCACAAAATAAAAGTTTAGTTTTAAAAGGAGCACTATTATGAACACTCAATTAAAAAAAGGAATTTTGGAATTATGTGTTATTTCCATATTAGACAGAAAGGATTGTTATGGTTATGAACTTGTAGACGAAATTTCAAAAAACATAGAGATTTCAGAAGGAACAATATATCCTCTTCTTAGGAGACTAAGCAAAGAAGGATATTTCACAACATATCTTCAAGAATCCCGCGAAGGTCCACCTAGAAAATATTATAAATTAACTGAATCAGGAAGAAAAATGAAACATGAATTAGTTAATGAATGGTCGGAATTCGTTGAAGGTGTGACCAACATATTAAAGGGGGTAAAATAATATGGATAAGAATCAATTTTTAAATATGCTTAAGTATCATCTTAGAGATTTTAACAAAGCTGATATGGACGATATACTCTACGATTATGAAGAACATTTTAGAGTTGGTAAAGAAAATGGTAAAAGCGAATATGAAATATCAAAAGAACTTGGAAATCCAGAGGATATAGCAAACCAATATAGAGAAGCAAGTGGTATGGGAAAAATAGATACAGCTGACACTCATGAAAGGTCAATTGCAGCTTCAATTTTTATTTTTATTGCTCTTTTAATGTTTAATCTAATATTTATTTTAGGAATATACCTAGGAATAGCAGGAGTTTTAATTGGAATGTGCGCAGTTGGCATTGCTCTTACCTTTTCAGGTGTCGCTATTGTGTTCTGCATTATATTTGGTCAATTTTTTAGCAGTTATGTCTCTCTTCCAGATAACGTATTTACAATGATTGCATCATTCTTTGGAGGCATAGGTACAATAGCATTAGGACTGCTTTTATGTATAGGAATGTTTTACGTAGTTAAATTCTTTGCCAAGTCAACTGTAAAGTATGTAAAATGGAACTTTAATGTCATTAAAGGATAAAGAGGGGTAAATATGAATTTTAATATAAAGAAAATTGTACTTGGACTTTTAGGTATTTTATTAATAAGTTATGGAATAGCAGCCTGTATATTTCTTACTCAATATAAATCAAATTATTTTGTAAAAAGAGCATCAAATTATAATACATCTAAAAACTTAAATACAGATGGTATTAAAAAAATATACGTAGATACATCAGAATCTAGTATAAATGTTACAACTAACAATGAACATAGTGCAAAAGTTAATGTAAGCGGCACTCTAAGCACTACAAATAGAAATAATAAGCCTGAACTTAATTGTTATAAGCAAGGTGATACTTTATATATAGAATTTAAAAGGAAAAACAATATGTCCTTAACTTTGTTTAATAATTCAGACATCAATATGAATATTTCCATACCAAAATCTTATAATAATGACCTATCAGTGTACTGTTCATATGGGAAAATTAATCTGGATAATTTAAAGGTAAAAAATATAACTTGCAGCAATAGTGCTGGAAAAATCACAGGAGATAATATTAATTGTAGTACATCTTCTATAGATTCTTCCGCTGGTGATATTGAACTCACTAATTTTAGAGGAGATATAAGTTCAAAAAATTCAGCTGGGAAAACTATTATACAATATGCTAAA
>JAQUXS010000093.1:0-1393 GCA_028692255.1 Clostridium sp. | reverse complement strand
TAATAATAATATAAACTTACAAAATTCAGCAGGAACTATAAAATTAACTTTGCCTAAAGATTCTAAATTCAACTTAGATGCTTATACTACTGCAGGAGACATAGATTGTGATTTTCCTATAGCAGTCACTGGAACTAACCATGAAAGATCTATGGGACAAGTTGGTGAAAGTAACAACACTGTAAAAATAAGAAACACAGCAGGCAATATTGAAATTAACAAATAGTTGGAAGTGATACAATAAAAATTTTTAAAGAACATAAAATAACACTTTATTTAATTATGACTTTTCTATTCACTTGGACATTTTGGAGCATTTCATTTACTTCAACCAATTTGAGTTTGAGCGGAGCTTTTCGTGTAGTAGGCTCCTTTATGCCAAGTATTTTTGCCATAATTTTTACCGGCTATTATTCTGGATTTAATGGAATAAAAAAGCTGTTAAAAAAATTAACCATATGGAAAGTTAATCCACTTTTTTATGCTTTTATATTTTTATACACAGCCATATCAATATATATGCCACCATTTATTTGTAGTATCCTTGAGGTAAATTATAAAATCCACATTAATAATCATGTTTCAGGTTTTGAACTTACTTCACCTATTTCAATACTAATTTACTTCTTAGCCATTATAATTTTGGGTGGTCCATGTGGAGAAGAACTTGGTTGGCGAGGATTTGTATTGCCTAAACTTCAACAAAAATTTAATCCTATTATATCAAGTATAATATTAGGAATTATCTGGACAAGTTGGCATATACCTATGTTTTTCTTCCACGTTCCAGGGTATAATATAAGTTTTATAAGTTATCTTTTGGGAACTATTTGGTTAACATTTCTGTGTACATGGCTATACAATAATACTAAAGGTAGTGTATTAATCATAATCTTGTTTCATAGTTTTGATGATTTTATCATGGAAATTTGTATTAGTGATTTTACAAATTTTATGAGTAGTTTCAACATCTACTCAGTTAATGTTTGGATTATAAGAATAATTGTTTTATTATATATTGTTTTTGATATGACTAGAAAGCCACTGAAAAATTACCCATAAGAAAAAGCTGTCCAAGAGTGTTTTAACATCATTGGACAGCTTTGACATACATGTAAAATAATTATTATAGTTTTGTTGAATCAATAAGCCCTTTAGTATTCGTCTTTATTTGTTCCATAGTTGAATTTATTTCTTCTGTTGAAGCTGCATGATTTTCAGCAACTGAATTAGCTTTATTTATATAATCCATTATCTCATCAATTGACTGCCTCATTTCAGTAAGAAGTTTTGATACTTGCTTTGATGATTCATTACTATTTTGGGATAATTTTCGCATTTCCTGTGAAACAACTGAGAAACCTTTACCTGCTTCCCCTGCTCTAGCTGACTC
>JAQUXS010000092.1 GCA_028692255.1 Clostridium sp. | reverse complement strand
AAAATGAATTATGAAACAGTTAGGCTTAAACGTAGATGGGTAATATTTGGAAAGAAACAGGACATACTAATGGGAAGTTCTAAATATAAGACTATTGAAAGTGGAAAGTTTAAAATAGAGTGGGTTAGCAGCACTAATGCAATTGTTACATATGCAGCAAGTGAAAAAGGAGATATAAAACAAAATGTATATGATTTTAAAAATGTTAATTATATTAGCTATATAAATGTAGCCCCTAGTCTTAATGGAAAATGGGTCGAAAAAGATAATCATAACAATTACTTTATGTACAACTTAGGTGAAATTGTTTATGCAAAAGATGGAAAGCTATATTATTATGATGCTAATAATGTTCAGCAGCAGGGAACATCTTCTATTAAAATTAATGGTGAGGGTGCAGAACCTTCTATTACAATTGTGTTAAATTCTGATTGCACCATTGGTAAAGATGATTTGATCAATCCAGGTGGAACTATTACTATATGTCCAATAACTTTTGGAAAATCAAAAGCTGAGGTATACAGCAGAGAATAAAGTCATAGAATAATTTCCTTCGTATGGATACATTTTACATAATAAATAATTCTTATTAAAATAGTGTTAAGCAATAATTTTATAATAAATATTTTAATGGAGATGAGTTTATTTATGACGGAAAGACAGAGTGAAAAAACTAAATTTAAAACTTCAGATATAGTTGAAGTTGGGCTGATGGCAGCATTGATTTTTGCCGGAACTTATATAAATATACCTTTTTATATTGCTGGGTCAAGATCTATGGTTCACCTTGGTACAATTGTAATGTTTATATGTGTATTGCTATTAAGAGCAAAGAAAGCAGCTTTTGCTTCAGCTATAGGACTAGCACTTTATGATGGTTTATCACCATATGCAATTTTTGCACCATTTACTTTTGTAATAAAAGGCGGAATGGCATATATAGCTGGTGTTATTGCTTTTAGAGGAAAGTATAATGGAAACAGCATAATAAATAACACATTTGCATTTGTTGCAGCTGGAATTTTTGATATAGCTGGGTATTTTATTGCAGATACAATTATTTATCACAGCTATGTTGTAGCTTGGGCTCATGTTGGAAGTTCAGTTATAACTACATTTATAGGAATTGTAATTGCACTTCCTCTTGGAAAGATAATAAAAACTGCACTTAAAAGATAATGAAATTGTGACTTGTACAATTTTTTAGAATCTAATAATTATAAAGTTCTCAGAGAAATCTGAGAGCTTTTTTTATGCTAAAATTAAATTTGTTTTGAAATATTATGGTTAGCAGAGGTTAATGAACAACTTTTTATGATGCCTTTAAAATTGTCCCAATATATGGTAATATAAAAATTATAAAGCAAATAATGTAAATTAAAAACCGTATAAAAAATAAATTTATAAAAAGGGAGATGGGCTAGTATGAAGTTTACTAATGGCAACTGGCTTATAAAAGAAGGTTATAAAATTATAAATCCTAAAGTTGTGTATGAGACTAATGTAAAGGAAAATGAAGTTACGGTTTATGCACCTTGTAATATTGCTGATAACAGGGGACAAACATTAGATGGTGGTATGATTACAATAAAGTTTTCATCGCCTGTAGAAGATGTTATAAAAGTTAGAATATATCATCATGATGGAGGCTTAAGGAAAGGTCCATCCTTTGATGTGGAAGATAAAAATTGCAGTTTAAAATGTGAAGATACAGAGAAAAATATAAAAATTAATTCGGGAAATTTATGTGCAAAAATAGATAAGAGGAATTTCAAAATAAATTTTTATAATGGAGAAAAAATCATTACATCAAGTGAGTGTGGTGGAATAGGATATGTAACTTATGGTAAGCAAAACACTTATGTTAAAGAGGAAATTAGTTTAGATGTTGGTGAACTTATATATGGACTTGGAGAAAGATTTACTCCCCTTGTAAAAAATGGGCAGTCATTTGACATGTGGAATGCAGATGGTGGGACAGGAAGTGAAAAGGCATATAAAAATGTACCTTTCTATATTAGTAATAGGGGCTATGGAGTGTATGTTAACCATCCAGAAAAGGTTTCCTTTGAAGTTGCCTCAGAAAAGGTGTCAAGAGTTCAATTTTCAGTGGAAGGTGAATGTCTTGAATATTTTATAATAAATGGTCCCAGCTTAAAAGATGTACTTATGAGATATACAGAACTAACTGGTAGAAGTCCGCTCCTCCCTGCATGGAGTTTTGGATTGTGGCTTTCTACTTCATTTGTAACAAGTTATGACGAAAAGATTGTAATGGGTTTCATTGACGAAATGGCAAAAAGAGATATTCCTCTTTCAGTATTTCATTTTGATTGCTTTTGGATGAAAGAATTTGAGTGGTGCAACTTTAATTGGAATGAAAGTATATTTGAAAATCCCAAAAGTATGATTCAAAAAATAAAGGATAAGGGTGTAAAAGTATGCCTTTGGATAAATCCATATATTGCACAAAAATCTCTGCTATTTGAGGAAGCAGCCGAGAATGGATATCTTATTAAAAAGGTAAATGGAGATGTATGGCAGTGTGACTTGTGGCAAGCAGGAATGGGAATTGTAGATTTTACTAATTCCAAAGCTGCACAGTGGTATCAAAGTAAATTAGAAAAACTAGTTGATATGGGAATAGATACTTTTAAAACAGATTTTGGAGAGAGAATCCCAACTGACGTAGTTTATTATGATGGTTCAGATCCTAAAAAAATGCACAATTACTATACTTATTTATATAACAAAACTGTTTTTGAGTTGTTAAAAAGGAAAAAGGGAGAAAACAAGGCAGTGGTATTTTCAAGATCTGCAACTGTAGGGGGACAAAAATTCCCAGTTCATTGGGGTGGAGATTCAGATTCTAACTACAGTTCAATGGCAGAATCACTAAGAGGAGGACTTTCCTTTACTTTAAGCGGATTTGGGTTCTGGAGTCACGACATTGCAGGTTTTGAGAATGAAGCAACAGCAGATTTATATAAGAGATGGACGCAATTTGGACTTCTTTCAACTCACAGCAGATATCATGGAAATAGTCAGTATAAAGTCCCATGGAAGTATGATGAAGAGGCTGTAGAAGTTACTAGAAAGTTTACAAAATTAAAATGCAGCCTGATGCCATATCTGTACAAAAATGCCTGTGAAACTTCTAAAACAGGTGTGCCTATGATGAGAGCTATGGTGCTTGAATTTATGGAGGATGAAACTTGCAACTATTTAGATAGACAGTATATGCTTGGGGATAACTTGCTTGTAGCACCTATATTTAATGATAGAGGAGAGGCTAAATATTATCTTCCTAAAGGCACATGGACTAATATTCTAACTAATAAGGTATATGAGGGAGGAAAATGGTATTGCGAAAAGTATGATTATATGTCTCTTCCTCTTTTAGCTAGGGAAAATTCTATAATTGTATTTGGAAATACGGATAATAGAACTGAATATGATTATGATAAAAATCCAAGTTTTAATATATTTGAATTAATAGAAAATAAAAAGACAAGAACTTCTATATATGATATGAATGGAGTTAAAAGAGCGCTAATCAGTGCAGTTAAAAATGAAGGAAAGATAAGTATTGAAGTAAGGGGAATTGAAGGAGAATATAATGTTATTTTACGAAATGTAAATAAAATAGAACACGTAACATCTGGAGAATATTATTATGAAACATCTGGAGTGAAAATAAAATCAAGCAGCAATAAAATTACAATTAAATTATAATATTTATAAATTATAGACAATGATCAATTTATACCACTCAACAATTGATCATTGTCTATAAAATTGTGCAAAAAAGCTTTAAATATATTGGTTTATATGGTAAAATAAGTATGAGAGAAAAATTAATGTAAACAAATAGTGGATTTTAAGAATAAAATATATTAGTTGATACTGTTCTGTAAACGTTTGTAGAGTGACTGCTTAATGATAATTGTTTCTAGTAAAATTTCACATTTTAAGTGTAAACGTTTTAAGGAGGAAATATGAAATTATATTATTTAGAACCAGCAAATAAAGACAACTGGAATGAAGCTCTCCCAATAGGTAATGGAAGTATTGGGGCAATGATATTTGGCGGAGTAAAAAAAGAGCATGTACAAATTAATGAAGAGACAGTACTAGATAAAGGAACTAAAAATATGCATAACAAAGATGCACACAAGTATCTTCCTGTTATAAGAAAAGTATTATTAAATAGAAAGGTAAAAAAAGCAGAGACACTAACGAGTATGGCAACTCATGCAACACCGTATGATGAAAGGTATTATGAAACATTAGGGGATATATTTATAGATTTTAAAGATCAGAATGGAGCAACAGAAGATTATAAAAGAGAGCTCAATTTAAACAATTCAATGGTGAAAATAAGGTATAGAATAAATGGGGTAGAATATTTAAGAGAAATGTTCCCAAGTGCAGTTAATAAGGTTATGGTAATACACTTTACAGCAAACAAAGCAGGAAGTATATCATTTATATCAAGCCTAAAAACAAAAAGATGCTATGATTATGTATCTTCAAAGAGAGATGACACAATTGAATTAAAGGGTAAAAGTGAAAAAGGTATTGATTTTTGTTCTTTAATAAAAGTAGTTTTAAAAGGTGGGAAAATTTCTAATAATGAAAATAGATTCATTGTAGAAAAAGCAGATGAGGTTACTCTTTTTATAAATGCTAGAACTGATTTTTGGGGTGATGACCCTGAAGAGTGGTGCTTAAATAATATAGAAATGGCATCAGCTACAAATTATAAAAAATTGAGAAGAGATCATTTGAATCATTGTCAGAAATTTCTAAAAAATGAAGAGTCGATTTTCATATAAATGTTAATAAAAGGTAACGAAATTTATAAAAAAGGAGCTGCAGCATTAACATGATAAATTAAATGTTAATGTGGCAGCACTTTTTATGAAAAGTATATATAATGTATAAAGCAAGAATTAAAAGATACAAGTAATAAGTAAAAGTGAATAGTTAAGAAGTATAATCTAAAATTAATTATGAAAACTCTTTACAAGTACTTCTTCATTTTTACCTCATAGATTTTACATATTCTTTATTAGAATTTATAAGATTTGACAAAGTAGATGGATTAAGATAGACTCTATATAAATTAAGATATGAATTAGTTATAATAAATGAAAATTTAAGGAAGTTGTTAAATGATAAAATTAAAACGGTATTTAAAACCTGATATTAGCATTGGAATTAAAGAGGAAATTGAATATAAGGAATGTATTGCTGATTTGATTGAGAATGAGGCTGTTCAATCTATGAAAAGGTTTATACAACATAGTGATTTATCATGTTTTGAACATTGCATAAATGTATCATATAATAGCTATTTAATATGTAGGCATCTGGGCTTAGATTATTATGCAGCGGCTAGAGGAGGATTGCTTCATGATTTATTTTTGTATGACTGGCACATTACAAAACATAAAAATGGATTGCATGCGTTCTCACATCCTTACGCTGCATTAAAAAATGCCAATAATTATTTTGAGTTAAATGATAAGGAAAAGGATATTATACAAAAACATATGTGGCCCTTAACTTTAAAACTTCCAAAATACAAGGAATCTTTTATAGTCTCTTTCGTGGATAAATATTGTGCCTTTGCGGAAGTTGTCAGAACTAATAATCGTGAACATCTTTATAGAATAGAGGAATTTGTAAGCAAATATTGACTCCTATTTTATGTTTAAACAATTAAAAATAATTGACGCAATGATTGTTTTGATTATTTGGTAGCTTTAGAAATTTTGAGCTAGCAGTGAAAGAAAGCCAACATAAATAATTAGATTTTAATTATTTATGTTGGCTTTCTTTTTAATCTTAATGGAGAAGATTGCAGCTAATATAATTTATACTAAGTAAATTCTTTTTGTTTTATTTAATTTGATTAAAGCTATTTTTAAAGAATTTTCACTGATTAATTTGAGATTTTATTACTTTAAGGTAGTTTTAAAATGTGAAAATTTACATTTTTTATATTATATGAAAAAATATAGGCTAAAATAAACATTTCAACTAGCATATTTTGTGGAAAAACCTAAAATATTTAATAATAATATTAAATAATACTAAATAAATACATAAATAATAAAAATGTTTATTATAAGCTAAATTGTGAAGATTTTTATAAAAAAAAATGGTATAATGTCGATAGAGAAACATTTTTTACAATATTTTTGTGGCATGAAGAATATTTGATGTTTATTTTTTTTATGTAAGGTTATACTTTAAGTGATTATAACTAAGTCATTACTGCAGATGGGAAAAAAGGAAAATAATAGATACAATATTAAAAGAAACTTGAGGTGGAACTGGAAATGACGTCCAATAATAAATCCAATAATAAAAATATTAGTTTTAATGATAGTTTATTTTCAAATATATTTAATGAGTTACGGGAATTTAAGGCTGTAAATGTTTCAATGAAAATAGCTAGTACTTATGGGATTGTAAGTATACTATGGGTTCTATTAACGGATAAAATGGTTCAGTATCTTGTTATAAATAAAAATACTGCAGCTTTTGTAAGTATTATCAAAGGTTTTATTTATGTTTTAATAAATTCTGTTTTACTTTTCTTTTTAATATACTCTGTATTAAAAAAGGTACAGTCATCAGAAAATAAGCTAATTGAAAGTTATGATGCTTTAGAAAAAGCTCATGAAAAATCAGTATATAATTCTAATCATGATTCCCTTACAGATTTTCCTAATAGGCTTAAATTAAGAGAAGATATTAATAAATTTAGCCAAAAGAATAAAGATGCTATAGGTGCAGTCTTAGTCGTTGATATTGATAATTTTAAGTATATTAATGATGTTTTTGGAAATGGTTTTGGAGACAAAATTATTATTGAGATTGGGAAAAAATTGAGCTTTTTATTAAAAGATGGATCCTCAATATACAAAGTTGAGGATGATGAATTTATTATTTTAATTGAAAATTTTGATTTTATTAAAGAAGTTGAATATTTAGCAGAAAAAATAATTAGTAGCATGAAAAGGTCTATAGATATTAATGGAAATAAAGTTGTTATCACTGTAAGTATTGGAATTTCCATATATACGGCTAGTCTTAAAAATTCTGATGAACTTATTAAAAAGGCGTATATCGCATTGTATAGTGCAAAGAAAAATGGGAAGAATAGGTTCTCAATATTTGATAATTTCGTAAATGAGAAATTGAAAAAAAGAATGAAAATTCAAAAAAATATTCTAGAAGGTTTAAATAATAAAGAATTTTATATAAATTACCAGCCTCAATATAATGTGCTAGATGGTAAAATATCAGGCTTTGAGGCACTTTCAAGATGGAAAAATAAAGAAATTGGATTTGTGTCTCCTGAGGATTTTATTGAAGTGGCTGAAGAGACTAATTTAATTGTACCCTTAGGAAAAACGGTCTTAGAGAATGCATGTAAATTCATAAAAAATATAAATGCAGAATTTAATAAAAATTATACTATATGCGTAAATATTTCAATATTACAAATAGCACAAAATGATTTTGTGAATATGGTTAGTGAAGTACTTAAAAATGCTCAGCTTGATAATGAACTACTTGAACTTGAAATAACAGAATCAGTGATGATGGAATCATATGAAAATATTTCATGTAAAATTGAGGAATTAAGAAGCAGGGGAATCAAAATTGCATTAGATGATTTTGGAAAGGGATACTCATCTTTTAGCTGCTTAAAGCAGCTTCCTATAACAACGCTTAAGATTGATAAAAGTTTTATTGATAATATAGTTTTTGATACTAAAAGTAATTATATAGTTGGAGCAATGATATCTATAAGCAAAAAATTAGGAATAAGCGTTGTTGCAGAAGGTGTTGAAACTAAGGAGCAGTATGATTGCCTTGCTAAATACCAATGTGATAAAATACAGGGATATTATTTAAGCAGACCAATAGATGAAAGTGATGTAAGAAAGATAATTTAGGTATATAATTGTAACAAGATATACGGGGAGGGTTATAAAATGAGTGAATTTTATCAAGTTTCAACTTTAAATGCTATAATGCTTGGAAATTTTGATGGAACAATAGATGTAAAAGAACTACTGGAGCATGGAAATGAGGGCATTGGTACATTTGAGGGACTGGACGGAGAAATGATAGTTTTAGATGGCAAAGCATATAATGGCAAGGCAAATGGCAAAGCAGAGGAGTATGATGGAGAAAAGAGAGTCGCTTTTGCTACTGTAGCTAAATTTAGTGAAAATGCTAAATCATATGTATTAAAAAATATAGATACAATTAAACAATTGAAAATTAAATTAAATGAAATAATTGATGAAAAATATAAGGATATAAATGCATTTTATATTCTAAAGGCAGAGGTAGAAGCAAATTACGTTAAGGTTAGAAGTTGCTGTAAGCAGCAAAAACCTTATAAAACACTTTTAGAAGTTTCTAAAAATCAGGTTGAACATGAATATAAAAATTTAAATGGATATTTATTGGCAGTATGGTGCCCTAAATATGTAGATGGATTAAATATGCCTGGATGGCATATACATTTTTTATCTAAAGATAAGTCAAAAGGTGGACATATGCTTGAAATTTCAGTTAAAAATGTTGACTTAAAAATAGAAGATAAAAGAGATTATAAAATTATACTTCCTTCAAATGAAGAATTTAAAAATTTAGATTTAGGCGCTGACCTAAAGAAGGATACTGAGAAAGTAGAAGGCTAAAATTAGTTTATTAAAATGTAGGAGTGAATATATTTGAAATTATTAGTACAAAAAATAAATAAAAAAGCAGTTATTCCATTTTATGCACATGAAGGAGATGCAGGTCTTGATTTGTTTTCAATTGAAAATATTTCAATTAAACCAATGGAAAGAAAATTAGTTCATACAGGAATAAAAATTCAATTGCCTAAAAATACAGAAGCTCAAGTAAGACCAAGAAGCGGGTTGGCTTTGAAAAACGGTATAACGGTATTAAATACTCCGGGAACAATAGACGAGGGATATAGAGGAGAAATCTGTATAATTTTAATCAATTTAGGTAGTGAAGAATTTAATGTTACAGAAGGCATGAAGATAGCTCAGATGGTAATAAAGCCAACGGTATCGCCTAAAATTGAAGAGGTTCTAGAGCTTAGTGAAACAGAGCGAGGAGAACATGGGTTTGGATCAACAGG
>JAQUXS010000017.1 GCA_028692255.1 Clostridium sp. | reverse complement strand
TAGTAAACGCTGTCATTGCAAACACACATACTGTTCAATGGAATCAATCTACTGGATGGCGTTTAATGTTTGCCGCTGGAGCAATTCCTGGAATTCTATTCTTTGTTCTTTTGTTCTTAGTACCTGAAAGTCCTCGTTATCTTGTGAAAATAGGAAATGAATCATTGGCTCGTGATGTATTGACAAAAATTGCTGGAGGTAAAGAAGCAGAAGTTGAAGTAAATAGTATAAAAGAATCAATTTCAAAAGACAAAAATGCATCTTTAAGTCTTTTGTTTAAAAAAGGTTTTCGCACAGCTTTAATAATTGCTTTAGTTCTAGCAATAATGCAGCAATTAACAGGTGTAAGTGCTGTTGCTTATTATGCACCTCTTATTTTTGAGCAGACAGGTATGAGTACGAATGCTGCCCTTGTTGAAACAATTGTGCTTGGTGCCGTTAAAGTAATATTTGTTTTCGGATTAATGTATTTAATAGATCGTGGACGTAAGAGATTATTGCTTTGTGGTTCTGCTGTTATGGGTATATGTCTGTTTGCACTTGGAATAATTTTCACTTCAGCCTCATTTAATCATGTAGTTGATATAATAATTCTTCTTATGGTTTTAATCCATACAATTGCTTTTGAATTATCATGGGGCGGTGGTGTTTGGGTTGTTATTTCTGAAATATTCCCAACAAGCATACGTGGTCGTGCTACTTCACTTGCTTCAGCTACTCTTTGGTTCGCAACTTATGTTGTGACTCAGTTGTTCCCAATGATGCTTCATGGATTAGGTGGATCTAAGACATTCTCAATTTTTGGTGTATGCTGCGTAATTATGTTCATTTTCACCTTAAAATGGCTTCCAGAGACAAAGGGAAAATCATTAGAAGAAATACAAGCTTATTGGGCATCTAGTAACAAATAACAATTATATTATGATAGCAAATATAAGAATTTAATTGAAGTATTAAATGCTCCCTTATAGGTAGACAAGTTAAATAATAAAAACTTGTTTATTTAGAAGGGAGTTTCTATTGTTATAATTTTATACTAGTGTACTTGCTTTTTATACTTGGTAAAAACCGACTTTATTTAACTTATACCATCCTAAAATAGAGGCTTCTGACTTTGCTCTTAGGAGAAGTAAAATTTCTTTAGCAAATTCCAATGAGGCAGTTCCATTAGCTGTAATTATATTGGAGTTACAGACAGCTTGCTTTTTTGCAAAGTGTTCATCACCTTTATAATGAGGAGCTTGATCCTTCATGAATTTGAGTGTGTTTCCTGTATGTTTGATTTGATTCAAATAGCCGTTTTCTGCCATAAAGTTAGTGGCAGCACAGATTGCCCCTACTGGAATATGTTCCTTTATTGCATATTCAACTACAGGTAACACATCATTATTTAGTTGCTTAATCCATGCATTGCCGCCAATTAAAATTAGCATAGCAAAGTCAGTAGGAAAATCGGTTATTGAATAATCGGGAAGCACTCGAAAACCACCCATTGATATTTTGGGTTTCTTATCAAGACTTAATGTTCTTACTTTATACTTTGTTTCTGGTGAGTTAAGTTCTGAACAAACATATGCACTTTCCCAATCAGCATATCCATCAAAAATAAATATTAGTACTTCTTTTTTCATTGCTTTAGCCTTCTTTCTATTAGACATTTTACAATAAAAAAGATGACACCTATATGTCATCTTTATAGTAGAAATTTATTTTATTTAAACGGTGCTTGATTTCTTGTTTTAGTTCATCAGGAGAAATGACACGTACTTTGTTGAGAATACTGAAAATTAAATCTGTTGTCCACGTTAAATTGGAAACTTGAAAACGAATCTGTCCACAATTAGATTTGACATTGATGTTCCTTCGGAAAAAAGAAGCATCTATTTTATTTGTCAAATCAAATTCATCTGCAACGTCATATTCAAGTACAACTTCAAAAAGTTTAGCTTCATTTTGTGGAGAAAAAAGCTCAACCCCATAGTTGTTGTCAAATTTGATTGTATCAACGGGACGGCGCTTGAAATGTTTAGTGAGAATTTTATAAGAAACAATCCTACTAATCTTGAAAAGTCGAAAATCATTCTGTTTTTGGCAGAAGGCATATAAATACCAATTCGATTGTTTAAAGATTAATTTGTGTGGCTCTACAGTTCTCATAGAATGAGAATTCCTAGATATATATTCAATGCTGATATAATAGCAATCGCAAATTGCATGGTGAAGTTTAGATATTTTGTCATATATAATGCTGTCATTAAACCAAGATGATAAATCAATAACATAATCACTTTTAGAGAAAACATCTACACATTTCTCTGGAACAAGTTTTGCAATTAAGTTTGTTATTGATGTATCGCCGTTAATACTTTTTAGACCGCGTAGTGCTGTAAATAATTTTTCTGTATCGCTGGTGGAAAGAAGATTTTTATCTATTTTGTAGTTTTGTAGAATAGCTATTCCACCGCCAATTCCTGGATAAGACACTATGGGGATTCCCGCACGATTCAGTGTATCCAAGTCACGAAAAATTGTTCTCTTTGACACCTCAAAATGATTGGCAAGTTGCTGAATTGTAATTTTTTTATCTGTATTTACAAGAGTGCAAATTAAGCCGAGTAATCGTTCTACTTTCAAAAATAGCCACCTCTTTCATAAGTATTTTATTTTTCTTTAATATATTTACTTGCTTTCTTAGAGAAAATAATATTTATAAAAATAACACATGCTGAAAGAAAAATAAATCCTTTGCATTTAAAAAATAAACATAAGACTCCTATTAATAAGAGCCATAAGGAGATAACGATGTTTTGAGTAAACATAATATTATTGAAATCATGATTATTTATAATTTCATAGTTTTCTTTTTGTACTGCAAACATAGAAAAAGGCATGTTATTCCTTTTAATTAAGATAAAAATTCCACCAAAGATTCCTGTTATTATAAGAAAGATTCCTAAGAGGGTATATAACATTAAATGTCACTACCTTTATTTATTGATTCTTGTAACTTTTTAAAACATATATTAATTATATCATTAATTTTACTTGAATATATGTTGAAACTTGATGGAAAATTCATTAAGCTAATGTAGGCTAAGTTGGTTAAGAGATATTGAGTTGCTAAAATTAACTTGCGGTTAATTTTATTTCCTTATATTTAATAAATACTCAATTGTAGAAGTGGATGAAATCAGATAAAATATATTCAAAGGAATGTTTCTTTATTGATATATTTGGAGATGATAAAATGCCTATGAATATAATTATCCAAGAAAAAAGAAAAGAAATTGGATTAACTCAAGAGCAAATTGGGGAATATCTTGGTGTATCCACTCCTGCTGTTAACAAGTGGGAAAAAGGGTATACTTACCCTGATATTTCTTTATTGCCAGCACTTGCACGATTACTTAAAGTTGATTTGAATACGTTACTTTGTTTTAATGACGGGTTAACAGAACAAGAAATAAGTTGTTTTATCAAGGAAGTAGGAACTATAATTAGTAAAAAGGGTTTTGAAGCTGGTTTTAATATGAGTATGAAAAAAATACAGGAATATCCAAACTGTGATGTGCTCATCCATTCAATTGCGGTACTTTTGGATGGTTCTTTGATATTGTATGGAGCAAGTCTTGACGATAAAGAAATCTATGAAAAACAAATCATAGCATTGTATGAGCGCGTTGCTAAAGGTGATAATAAAAAAGTTAGAGATAAATCAATTTATATGCTAGCTTCTAAATATACTTTGCATAAGGAATATGAGAAAGCGCAGGAAATGTTAGACTTATTGCCAGAAAGAACTGCTTTAGATAAGGCACAACTTCAAGCTAGACTTTTCATTAAACAGGATAAACTTGATGAAGCTGCTAGGCTGCTAGAACGTAAATTACTCACTTCAGTTAATGAAGTTCAGGTGATTTTAATTAGTTTGGCTGAAGTTGAGGTGAAAGAAGGAAACAGCCAAAATGCTTCTAATTTGTCAAAACTTTCTCAAAAGCTTATAAAGTTGTTTGAACTTGGGGATTTGAATGCTATTGTTGTACCACTCCACGTTGCTATCTTACAAAAAAATGTTGAGAACAGTATCTCACTTTTGAGGTCCTATTTTTCAGCAACTTTTACACTGTGGGATGTTAGTAAGTCTTCTATGTACCACCACTTTGCAGCAAAATTGAAAACATCAAGAGCAGTAAAAGAAGAGATAGTAAAAGAAAAAGAGAGGAACTTGGGGGAAAAAGTGCGACTAGCATTGATATCAGAGCTTGAGAATAGTCCTAAATATATGTTTCTAAGGTCCAATGAAAAATTTCAACAGTTGATCGAAGAGTATCGCAGCAAAAGTTGAAAGCTAATTAGATTTATTGTGGAGGAATATAATGAATAAAATCGTAAAAGTTGTAATTGATAGACCATTAGGTTCATATCATCCGAATCATAAAGATATATATTATTTTGTTAATTATGGCTATATACCTGGTATTATAGCACCAGATGGAGAGGAACAAGATGCATATGTTCTTGGCATAAATAAAGCTATAAAAGAATTTATAGGTGAAGTGGTAGCAATTATCCATAGAAATGACGATGTTGAAGAAAAATGGGTGGTTGTGCCACAAGGAATGAAAATAACAAAAGTAGAAATACAAAAACAAATTCACTTTCAAGAGCAATATTTTGATACTTCAATAGAGATGCTGAGTTAAGTTTGGGTAATAAAAATGGTGATTTTCACTTTGATATATAATAAAAATTGAGGTAGAAATTATGAAAACAAAATTGATGTTAGTAGTATCAATCATCTTAATAGCAGTGGCAACAGTCATTATATGGAAAAACGAAACAGCTGGATTTACTTTATTGATTATTGCAAATCTTTTAAATCTTATTAGAGGAATTATAGACAGCTTACATGAGCGAAAGTGAGCAATGAACTTTATCTATTTCACATTCATTTATTTCCCCCCAAGGTCACTATTTTATAAAAATTTCAACATATTTCCATTAAACAAATTAATAAGTTTTCATAGCTTAAATATCTAATAAAAAAATATAACATTAATCAATGTGATTTTGCTCTTCATTTTTATGTTTGTCATACTTAATTAATGCATTAAAGGTTCCCTCTTCAACAGCAGCTTTAACGGTATAGTAAATAATTGCTGGTAAAATTAGCAGTCCAATTATAAAACAAAACATAAGATTCAAAACTAAAGGCCTCTTTTCTACAGTACAATGATAAACAATTGCAACTTAATTTAATATAAGTATAGCATATTTTAGCTATTGCTTTATCATTGATTTGACTGTGTTAGAATCAATGGTATAATTTGTATATATAAAATTAAAAAATAATAATTTTAAGAGGAGTTTAATTATGGGAGAATTATCAAAACTATCTAATATAGGAAAAGAAGTTGAAAGGCAGCTGAATGAAGTAGGTATATTTACCTATGATGAATTGAAGAATATTGGAGCAGAACAGGCGTGGCTGAAAATACAAGAAATTGATGATTCTGCATGTATTCATAGATTGTTAGCACTGGAAGGTGCAATTCAAGGTGTTAAGAAAACAACTTTGCCCAAGGAACGAAAAACAGACTTAAAAGATTTTTACAATTGTCATAAATGTAAAAAGTAATTTATTTCGAAGTTAAACTTATTTATAAATATAGTAGGAGAAGAAGTATGGAAATAAGAAAAATTAAATCAAGTGATATTGATATATTAATAGATAATAGGTTAGAATTTGTGTGCTCAATTAGGAACGTTAAAAATATAGAGGAATTTAGAATACATACTAGAAGATACATTGAAAAACATTTAGAAGATAATTCATTGATTGCTTTTATTGCTGTGGATAATGGCAAAATTGTTTCATCTAGCATCTTATGTATTTATGAAACTTTGCCTGTTCCAAGTTGCCTAAATGGTAAAACAGGACTGTTACTCAATGTGTATACACTTAAGGAGTATAGGCATCAGGGTTTGGCAGGCAGACTATTGATAAAAATTGTTGAGGAGGCAAAAAAATTAGAAGTAGTGAAAATACAATTAGATTATACAGATGATGGATATCAATTATATAAAAAAATGGGTTTTAAAAGGTTAGATAGAGAGATGATATTAAAACTATAAAACATATTTATTTTATTAGCATAAAAATGAAAGGATTTTAATTAATGCTATATTTAAAAAAAATACTGTCTACAGATAAGAAGCTGGGTATTAGGCTAATATCCGAGGGATGGATAAAACTAAAGGAACCTTCTAATTTAGGCATAGCAACTTTACTATCAGTACCTTTCATGTTTATAAATGGTATTGTTTCTATGTGTATTTCCTATTATTTGTATCCGCCATTGAAAGAACTTTTTAGTAGTGATCATGGTTTTAGTATTACATTCACAATAAATTTATCTACTCTTATATATGTTGTTATAATTTTCATGTTTATGACTATACATGAATTCCTTCATGCTTGTTTTATACCTAATGTACTTAAATCAAATCAAGTATATTGGGGTATAAATGGATTTTTTGGATTTGTTTACACTACTGAAAAAATCAAAAAAAGCAGATTTTTAATTATTTCTATTATGCCTTTCATATTGTTATCAGTTGTATTACCTTTTATTGAAAATTTTTTAGGACTGCTAAATGGATTTACAATATTTCTATGTTTAATAAATGCAATGGGTTCATGTGTTGACTTGCTTAATATATGTTTAGTGGCAATGCAAGTTCCAAATGGATCATACATTGTTAATAATGGATTTGAAACATATTTTAAGTGATTTTTAGTATGCTGAGTAATTTGAATATTATTACAGCTAAATTTAAAGCATATAATAAAAAAGTATGGAAAGTAGTTACGAATAATAATAAATTAAAAAAAGCCTTATGAGCGATAATGAATTTGATAGTAAGTAATTGTCAAGATGGATATGTACAGGCTTTTCTTGATTACCATAAATTATGGAGTTATTTTAAGGATATTGAGATGTCTGGAAGAACAGGAGAAGGTAAGGGAGCAAATATAAAAATTATTATTGAAAGAAATAAATTAAAAAAAGCTGTATATGTTGGGGATACAATGAGCGATTTAGAAGGAGCTAAATATGCGGGTATACCATTTATCTATGCTAAGTATAGATTTGGAGAATTAGATGATATGAAATATTCAATAAATAAGATTTCGGATATAAGTAAAATTATAGGTAGCATTCTTTAAAATAAAAAATCTAATTTATGGGTGAAGTGTAAGAATAGGAGACCATTTATTATGGTAAGAAAAAAAGAAGTTTACAAAGTAAAACCAATGACGGAAGCAGATTATGGTTTTGAGGTAAGCGAAGGAATGATTTCTGACATTACTGATTGATTATTTCCAGAAATTGAGGAATGGCAACAACGTCCGCTATCAGATATATATCCAATCGTTTTTATAGATGCTGTACATTTTTCCGTCAAGGATAATAATATTATCCGAAAACTCGCTGCATATGTTATTTTATGTACCTTATAAACACAATATACTTAATTTATCTACTCTTACTGAAGGTGATCCATATTTAACAGAAATAACTTCATTTTTATCTCTCTTTCAGTACTAATACTTTTGGTATTAATTTATTATAAACCTATTGGTCCAAATTTAGGAGAAAATTTTGAGTAAATTAAATAGAGAAGAATAACTAAAACTGTAATAATTGAAAAAAATATATCGAATTTCAATTTATTGATTTTTTTTATTTTAAAAAAAGACGGGCCTAACATATATACTATTATTAAAAGTATATATGAAATTATTATCAAATTTAAAGACATAATTTTACTCCTATCTGTAGATATAGTAATATGTTAAATATTATACTATATTCCAATTATATTTAAAAGATTTTTGATTAAATAGAAGGCTAAAAGCGTATATAAATGCAAATATGCAGATAATATATACTTTATCTGCATATCTTCTGGATGAATACAATATTTAGTCAGCAGAAGATATTCAGGATGCTTTGAAAGATCTGCTTTGAGGTACTATGCAAGAAATGTTAGAAACAGAAATGGATGATCATTTTGCTGCTAAAAAATGGACAACAACACTTCAAAACTATATTTTGCTAATAAAAAACCAACCTCCAATTTGTTAGATTTTAGGTCTAACTTTTGGGGGGGTTCATTAGAAGTTGTTCTTGACATACCCATTTTTTAATTATATATTAAAAACAAGGCAGGAAGTTATTTCTGTGGCTGTCTTACATTCAAATAATTATCATAGAAAGTCAATTTACAGAGAAAATTTCACACCCTCATTTATTGTTATGCTATTATACTAAAAGTGTTAAATGCTAAATTAATGGAAAAGAACCTAAAACTTTAACTGTATTATTTTTGCTAATTATTTTTATTGCCTGGCTAATGTTTTTGTTTATAGCATAATGACCTTCGATATCAATAAAAAAGTAGTATTTACCAAGTGCTCTTTTAGTTGGACGTGACATTATTGAAGTTAAATTAATATTTCTCGAAGAAAACTCATTTAAAATTTTTGATAGCACGCCAGGTTTATTATCTATAGCATCCATAATAACTATTGAAGTTCTATAATTTTTATTTATATTATAACTTTCAGTATTTTTTGAAAGTACAACAAATCTTGTTTCATTATCCTGAGAATCAGTTACATTTTCTATTACAAAAGGGAATTTATTTTCAGTATTCAATAGGTATTGAGGAATTATTGCTGACTCTTCAAAAATGCCATCTTTTAATTTTTCAAAGGATTCACCATTACTTTCAGTAGTTATAACTTTAATACTGTTAAGCTGTTCTAAAAAATTATAACATTGGCCTTGAGTTTTAAATTGGGCATATACCTTTTTAATACCTGAAATATCTGAAGAATTTGCTACAAATGAAAATTGAATTGGGAGAACAAGTTCTTGTATTATGTGTAAATCTTCTTGGGCAAGTAAATCAAGTACAAGATGAACATAGCCATCAAGAGTATTTTCAATGGGTATAATTCCTAATTCACATTCCTTACCAATTGAATTGAAAACTTTTGTTATGGTTGGATAGAATGCAGTTTCTATATTTTTATTAGTCTTTTCAATATATTTTTTTGTTGCAAGTTCACTAAAAGTACCTGCTGGACCAAGCGTGGCTATACTGTTCATTTATTTCCCCCTTGAAATCATTATTTAATGAATTTAATTATAGTTATAATTATAGCATATTTTAGCTATGACTTTATCGTTGATTTGACCGTGTTAGAATCAATGGTATAATTTGTATATATAAATTTAAAAAATAATAGTTTTAAGAGGAGTTTAATTATGGGAGAATTATCAAAACTACCTAATATAGGAAAAGAAGTTGAAAGGCAGCTGAATGAAGTGGGTATATTTACCTATGATGAATTGAAGAATATTGGAGCAGAACAGGCGTGGCTCAAAATACAAGAAATTGATGATTCTGCATGTATTCATAGATTGTTAGCACTGGAAGGTGCAATTCAAGGTGTTAAGAAAACAACTTTGCCGCAGGAACGAAAAACAGACTTAAAAGATTTTTATAATTGTCATAAATGTAAAAAGTAATTTAAATTATATAAAAAAATGGGATTTAAAAAGTTAGATATAGAGATGATATTAAAACTATAAAATATTATTACAAGGCAAATTACTGGAGGCTAATAAATGGAAAAAGGGAAATTAATTGGACAGGGTAGAACAGCCGAAGTATTTGAATGGGGACAAGATAAAATTTTGAAGCTTTTTAGGTATGATGTACCTAAAATTGTAATTGAAAATGAATATGAAGTTAGCATTAACATTTACAAGAAATTTAAAATAACACCTAAAGTTTATGAACTTATAGAAGTTGATGATAGAAGTGGTATTATCTATGAAAGAATTAATGGAATAAGTATGATGAAAGTAATAGCATCTAAACCATGGAAGTTAAAGAGGGAGGCACGACGCTTAGCAGAGTTGCATAAATTAATTCAACAAAAAGTTGAATTCGATTTACCTAATGGTAAAACAAGACTCAAGGATAATATTTCAAATACAGAATTATTAGAGGATAATGTAAAGAATAAGCTTTATGAATATATTGATAAACTTGAAGATGATAATATATTATGTCATGGAGATCTTCATCCAGACAATATACTTATAACAAGTAAAGGACAAGTGATAATTGATTGGATGACCGCCACAAATGAAAATCAATTATCGGATATTGCAAGGACGTCAATAATGATTAAGTTTGGTATCGTAACAGATAAACCGTATATTGCAAGGCAAATTATTAATTTTGGCAGAAACAAATTATATTTAGAATATATAAAACATTATATGAAATTAACAGGGGTTAAGCTTGAACAAATTGAGCAATGGGAACTACCTGTAGCTGCAGCACGACTTACTGAATGGTTACCAAAGGATGAAAAAGCTGCACTACTAAATTTTATTAACATAAAAATGAAAGGATTTTAATTAATGCGATATTTAAAAAAAATACCTTCTACAGATAAGAAACTGGGTATTAAACTAATATCTGAAGGATGGATAAAACTAAAAGAACCTTCTAATTTAGTTATAGCAACTTTGTTATCATTACCTTTTATGCTTATAAATGGCATTATTTCTATATGTATTTCCTATTATTTGTATCCACCATTGAGAGAACTTTTTAGTAGTAATCATGGTTTAAGTTTTACCTTCATAATAAATTTATCTACCCTTATATATGGTGCTATAATTTTTATATTTATCACTATACATGAATTCCTTCATGCTTGCTTTATACCTAATGTACTTAAATCAAATCAAATATATTGGGGCATAAATGGATTTTTTGGATTCGTTTATACTACTGAAAAAATCAAAAGGGGAAGACTTCTAGTTATTTCTATTATGCCTCTCATCTTGTTATCAGTGGTATTACCTTTTATTGCAAAATTTTTAGGATTGTTAAACGAATTTACAATATTTCTATGTTTAATAAATGCAATGGGTTCATGTGTTGACTTGCTTAATATATGTCTAGTGGCAATGCAGGTTCCAAAGGGTTCATATATTGTTAATAATGGATTTGAAACATATTTTAAGTGATTTTTAGTATCCTGTAGAATAAGCTAATAAAATTGTTAAGAAAATATAAAACAATTAATTAGCCACGAACAAATAGTAATTTTAAGAGGTGGAATGTATATTATGAAGAAATCAACCATTACAGCGATATTTAAAGCAGATATTAAAAAAGTATGGGAAGTAGTTACGGATAATAATAAATATGAGTGGCGGAGTGATTTAAGTAAAGTTGATGTTTCAGCAGATAGAAACTCTTTTACAGAATATACAAAAAATAATTTTCCTACTAAATTCAATATTACTTTAAAAAAGCCTTATGAGAGGTATGAATTTGATATGACAAATAAAAATATGAATGGTCATTGGATTGGAATTTTTAGCCCTTTTAATAATGGTACGCGGATTGAATTTACAGAAGAAATATCAGTAAATAATCCTATAATGAATTTGTTTGTAGGTTTGTATCTAAAAAAACAGCAATCACTTTATATAGCAGATTTAAAAAAAGAATTGGGAGAATAAATTACGAAATACAGAATTCATATTTAGTGGAGGTAGAAATAATGATAAAGGCAGTGTTCATAGACAGAGATGGGACGTTAGGAGGGAGTGAGGTAGTTACACTTCCTAATGAATTTTCTTTATATTCGAATACAAAAAGAGCTTTAGATTTACTAAAAGGAAATAATATAAAAATAGTTGCTTTTACTAATCAACCAGACATTTCAAGAGGTCTATGCAAACAAGAAGATTTTGAAAATGAATTGTATGGATTTGGATTTGATGATTTATGCATCTGTCCCCATACTAATGAAGATAACTGTGAATGTCGTAAGCCAAAAACAAAGATGCTTCAACATATTTCAGATAAATACAAAATTTCACTCAATGACTGTTTTGTAATAGGGGATAGGTGGAGTGATATGGTTGCAGGCATGAATGCTGGATGCAAAGTAATTTTGGTAAAAACAGGTGCAGGAAGAGATGCTGTCACAAAATATAAGGATAAGTGGGATATAAATAGAACAGAAAAGATAGCAGATGATATTTTAGATGCAGCTACCTATATACTTTCATATAACTCTAAAAATATACATACTTTATAAATTACACTATTATAAAAGAATCATAAGACGTAAAATTCTTATGCTGCAAAATTCTAATCAAGATTATTATTTGGCTTGCTTAACAAATCGTACACCCATATCAAATGCATTTTGACAGTCTTTGGGAAATTGTTCTTCTTTAACTTTTCTCTTTTTCTTCTCATTAAATAATGGTGCAATATATTTTGAATAATCATTAAATTGGTATGTGTCATTGACAATCAAAGATTCAAAAGAGCCAAAGGTTTTTCTTATATATGATTGTAGGGGCTTGAGGTCATTTTCATATTCAGCTTTAAATTGTTCTCTGGTTACATTCATTGTATAAATAAATCCAGCTGGCATTTTCCTTTGAAAAAGGGTTGAATGATTTGTATCATAGACTAAATATTGAAATATGAGTCTTTCTAAAAAAGACTTCATAGCTGCAGTAACTGAATGTAAGTATATGGGAGAACCAAGAATAATCGCATTAGCATTTGAAATTTTTTCAAGAATAGGTGTTAAATCATCATGTAAGGCGCATTTTCCATAACTTTTCCCATTTTTTAATTTACAGGAAAAACAACTTATACAACCTTTATAATTTTTATCATAAAGATGAATAAGTTCTGTTTCAGCACCACATGAAGCTGCTCCTTCTAGTGCCTTAGCAAGAAGAGTAGCGGTATTTTTATTTTTTCTAGGACTTCCATTAATTGCGATTACTTTCATTAAGGTTACCTCCATTTGCATGTTTAATTGATTTTATATTATGAATTATATATCATAATTAAAAAGAAAGTAAGTATGCACTTATTTGTTATATACTAACTATAAAGTGAGTAAAGGAGCAATATTATGAATAGCTTTGAAGATAAATATGGATCTTGTGGAATGCGTTATGCAATGTCTGTACTTGAGGGAAAATGGAAGTGGATTATACTATGGAAAATATATAAGGCTAGTGTAATAAGGTATAATAAATTGAAGAATAGCTTAGAGCCTATTGCTCATAAGACATTAAGTGAGCAGCTAAAAGGACTTGAAAGCAGTAATCTAATTCACAGAGAACAATGTAATGAAGTTCCACCTAGAGTTGAATATTCCTTAACAGAAGAAGGAATGACATTAATACCAATTCTTGAACTTATGACCAAATGGGGGAATGAACATATTAAAAAATAGGTTAACTACGATTTTATATAAATTTAAGGCAAATGAGTCTTAGAATATAATAAAGTTTAAGTTTGTTATGAAAAAGGAGGAGAATAATAAATGGCAGCTGAAAGTGAAGATTTAAAAATATCAGGTATGTTAAAATTTTCCTCAATTGTAAATCGACTTGCAACCCTTCCAACATCAACTAGGTTGTATTAATAATAATAAATATTTATCAGATAGGTTGTTGCATCATAGCTTACAAAAGATTGGCTAATTACCAGTCTTTTTATTTGCTCATTAATTTCATTTTATATATCCTATATTTGTTGGCAGTAGAATGGAGGACATATATGTCTAAATTTTTTACTTATGAAGAAAGACTTGAATTGCAAAAATACTTAAAAGAGAGTCTTTCCTTAGACTTTTTCCTGTTATCCTTACGGATAATGGGAGTGAGTTCTCCAATCCTAAAGCAATAGAATATCGGGAATCTGCACCATTTTTACGTACTAATGTTTTTTACTGTGATGCAGGTAGCCCTTATCAAAAAGGAACTATTGAAGTAAATCATGAATTAATACGAAGAGTGCTTCCGAAAGGAACAAGTTTTAATAAGCTTACCCAGGAAGATATCAATCTAATGATGAATCATATTAATTCATACAAAAGAAAAAAGCTGAATAATCGAAGTCCATACGAAACATTCAGCTTTTATCACGGAGAAGAAGTCGTGCATAAACTTGGATGTGCACCGGTTGCCGCCAGTGACATCATGTTAAAGCCTACTCTTCTAAAAAAATAATAAAAATGCATGCCGCCAACCACTAATCTATCTAAGAAATTAAGGGGTGGATTCTCCGATTACAAAAAAATCGAGAGGGAGTCAACCTCCATTTAGCATGCTTATTTTTAATATAATACTTCAATAAATGTGAAAAATCAAACTGCATTTTGGTTACAAAAACTGCATCTCATTTACAAAACATGCATTTCGAATACAAAAGTGGCGTTTCGTTTACAAATATTCACTTGTCAGTTACAAAGATTGCTTTTCAATCTACAAAATGGCATCTAGTGTTACTATTGAGTATTTTAAAATAAATGGTGAGAAGCTATAACAACAAGACTATTATAAATAAAAACAGCGTGCCTTAAAAGACACGCTTAGAAAATGATAGAAATGATCTAATTAAAATATAGAATTTTTAAAATCATACAACCTTGTTATAAAACTATAGTTGTACGGTAATTCCTGGATCCCAGTAATAGAAACCAACAAGTTTTTGAGTATTTCCATCTTCTTGTAAATCATAGAGGGCAAATTGAACATAGAAATTTTCTTGCCCAGATTTTCTAACTTGTGAATCATAACTAATGAAATCTCCTACAGCGGTAATTGCGGGTAATCCATTGTCAGAGTCAATGTTAGGCATTGCAACGCGGTTTCGCTCTACTAGATCAGTTGTAAAGTTGTTAAAGACTTTATTTCCTTGCCAGTGTTTAATTCCATATACGATTATAGCGTCGTCTGAATTCCCGTAAATTGAAGTTCCTCTAAATGATACATGATCTCCAGGATTGGCTTTAAAATTCAGATCGGCTGTTCCTTGCCCGCTGATAATGCCACGTGGACTTGTGCAAATCATGAATTGACTTGTATGGTCGATGCCAGTAGGATTGTCCATAATCTGGCTTGGATTAGGATATGTTTGCTTGACATAATCAGTATCAATTACAATCATTATGTTAATATCTTCATTGCTTGATTTTAGAATATTCATAATATCCCCTCCTATTTTTGTAAAAAATACTATTTTATAACACCATTATAATATATAGAATCAAAAATATTATAATAGTGTATGGGGTCTCCTAAGAATGTTAGATATATAGAACTTACAATTTTCTCTGATTTTATCAGAATCACTCCTAATTTGAATATTTTGGAATCTTGAAATAATCTGTAAGTTAAGCTTTCACTTCACATTATAAAAAGTAGTGATTTTTTAAGATTACTACAATTTTCAAAGTCCTAGAAATGTTCTTAAACAAAAATGTCGTAACATTCAGTGATGAATTTTACGACATTTTTGTGATGTTTAGTTATTTCTGTACTGGCTTAATCCGGAAGCTATTTTCTCACACTCATTAAGACAGGTATTAACTTCAGTTAACTGGGTATTTATTTGATTTTTAACATTGGAATTTTCCGTTTCACTTGCAGCCATTTGTAAATTTTGCTGGGCACTTTTTAAGGATTCTTTCACTTTATGAATATTGTCTCTTGCTTGTGAATTCATTTATTAATTCCTCCTTCGTAATCTATATATCAACTAATATTATTTGCAATATAGTAAATATGATACTAAGATTTTTATGAATTTGATTATAAGAAATTGATGAAAGATAAGACTTTATTTTATACAAAAACAGCGTGCCATAAAAGACACGCCTTAAAAATCTTTAAAGTTTTCACAATTAAAATTTAAATTATAAAGGTAGCATTAAGCAGCCTTAGAATTTAAATTTTCTTTGTCAATATTATTATTTTTTATAAATAAAGAGAAAATTAAAGCAACAGCAAAAACACAAGTTTCAATTAAAAAAACATGATGTACTCCAAATACTAAACTTAAAGCTTGATGATTTTTATTAGATGAACTTCCTACACTAAACAGGTACTTCTTTTGATATGAAGTCATAATAGCAACAAATAGTGAAGTTCCAAAGGCTCCTGCTATTTGCTGTAAAGTGTTCATTATAGCAGTTCCATGAGGATAATATTTTGGAGACAATTGATTTAAACTATTGGTTTGTATAGGAGTATTCATAAGACCTACAGCTATTAGAGATAAGCAATGTAAAGTGACAATAACAGGAATGCTTATATTTAAAGATATTGAACGTGAAAATAAAAAGAAAACAATAGTTGAAATTAAATATCCAGGTATAATTAATGCTTTAGGACCAAATTTGTCATATAGATGACCTGCAATTGGCGATATAAGTCCATTGAGAAATCCACCAGGTAACATAAGAAGACCAGCAGTAAATGCAGTTAAGCCCAAAGCACCTTCAAGGAACATTGGTAAAATAAGCATAGTAGCAAAGTTAATCATATGCATAAATATCATTAATATAGAACCAAGGCTAAACATAGGTTCCTTAAATGGGTGCATGTCTAGCATAGGCTCATCCATGTGTAATTGACGTAATACAAATATAGCTAATGCCATACAACTTACTATTATAGGAACTGCGATTGAAGAGGTATTAGAACTTCCAATATTACTAACACCATATATAAAGCCGCCAAAGCCTATAGTAGACAAGACGATTGATAAGAGATCTATTGGTGGCTTTGTGAGTTCTGTAACATTTTCAACGTATTTGTAACCTATAATTAAAGCTATAATTGAAAAAGGTAGTATTGAAAGAAACAGCCATCTCCAATTAAGTGATTGAATAATTAAACCTGAAAGGGTTGGACCAATAGCTGGTGCACAAAACATTACAAGATTAAATATACCAAGTGCTTTGCCACGATTTTCCACAGGATTAATAATCAGTAAAGTATTTACTATATTGGGTATTAGAATTCCAGTCCCAACAGCTTGAATTAATCTTCCTACTAGTAATATTGGAAAAGCTGAAGATAAAGCACTTACAACTGTTCCCATTAAAAATATAGTTACAGAAGCTAAAAATAGTTGCCTTGTTGTAAAAGTTTGAATGAGTAATGCAGAAACGGGAATTGCTATACCCATAACAAGCATATATCCTGTACTAAGCCATTGAACAGTGTTTGCAGATACACTAAATTGAATCATTAATTTTTTTAATGCCATATTTAATAATGTTTCATTTAACATACAACAAAATCCTGCCATAATTAAAGCGATGCTTATAGGAATGACATTATAATTTCTTTGATCGCTATTTGATCTTTCTAAACTTTCTTCCATTAAAAAATTTCCTCCTAGTAATATCTAATTAGTCTTCTGCAAAATTTTGCATAGTTTTTAATATTTTTATTTTTCCTTTGCAGTTATATTTTTTCCGATTTTATTTAATGTATCAATAAATAAATTTAATTGGTCTTTGGAAATGCCATCTAAGATAATTTTAAATAAATTTTCAATAAAAGGGTATATTTCATTTTGTAGTTTTTTACCCTCATCTGTAGTATAAATTAGAAAGGAGCGTCTATCCTCAGGACATTTTTTTCGTACTACCAATTTTTTTCGCTCAAGAATGTCTAATATTCGTACTAAGGTAGCTTGATCTTTATCTACTTTTTTAGCTAATTGTTTTTGATTGATGCCATCTTTTTCTAATAAGAATATTAATATTGACCACTGTTCTGTGGTTATATTATATTGCTTAAGATTTACAGATAAAAATCTTAGTATTTTTCTATTGATGTAGTTTATATGCATACCAATAGATTTATCAAGAGATTCCATAATTTTTTTCACCTCACAATATATAGTTTAAATATAATTGATATAAATATAGTTGGCATACTAATTATATGTTTACATAATATAATTGTCAAATTGATGTTTGGAATACAAAAAAAGACATTCTAAATATAGAATGTCTTTTTTTTATGGTTGCGGGAGCAGGACTTGAACCTACGACCTTTGGGTTATGAGCCCAACGAGCTACCAACTGCTCCATCCCGCGATATTAAATTAATCAAGATGTTCCTTGACCTGCTATACAAGTATAATTTATATAATGGCATATGTCAATAGCAATTTGTAAATTTATTTTGTAATAGGCAAAATTTATGGATATTTGCATTAATATAGTATATTATAAAAATTATATAAGCATATAAAAATTTATTTTATGGGAGGGTATTTTACAATGAATTTATCTTATTTAATTATTGGTGCAGGTGGAACAGGCGGATGTATTGGGGGATATCTAAGAAATTCTAACAAAGAGATTACACTTATTGCTAGAGGAAAGCATTTAGAAGCTATGAGAAAAAATGGACTACTTATTAATACCTATGGCAGTGACAAGGATATTCTTATAAAAGACGTGAAAGCTTGCACTCAAGAAGATTATAAAGATAAGGCAGATGTGATATTTATTTGTACAAAAGGATATTCTTTAGATGGTATAATGAGTTTGATTGAAAAGGCATCAAAGGACAATACTGTAGTGGTTCCTATTTTAAATGTATATGGAACAGGAGAAAAGGTACAAAGGGAGTTCCCAAAGCTTGAAGTTTTAGATGGTTGCATGTACATAGCTTCAGAAATTTCAGAACCAGGAGTTATAAGACAAAATGGAAAAATATTCACAGTTGTATTTGGAAGAAGAGATGGCGAAGTTAATGAATCTATACTAAAGCAAATAGAAAATGATTTAAAAGAAAGTTCCATTACAGCCATTTTATCAAGTAATATCAAGCTTGATACTTTTAGAAAGTTTTCTTATGTATCTCCTCAAGGTGCAGTTGGATCATTTTATAATGTAACAGCAGGAGATATTCAAAGCAAGCCAGAAATAAGAAATGCCTTTATTCAGTGTGTTGAAGAAACTAAAAAAGTTGGCAGTGCAATGGGCATTGAATTAGAAGATGACACTGTAAAAAATAATTTAAATATACTAGATTCTTTGCCAAAAGACATGACTACTTCTATGCAAAGGGACTTAATAAGAGGAGGGCAATCAGAAGTAGATGGCCTTGTCTTTGAAGTTGTTCGTCTTGGAAGAAAATATAATGTACAAGTGCCTATGTACGAAAAAATAGCACGTAAATTAGGAGTGAAAGCTTTATGAATACTAAAAAATTAGTTGTGATTTTTCCTGGTGTTAATTACAGTAATGATTGCCCATTATTATATTATGCAGGGTCTAAATTTGAGGCTCAAGGATATGAAAAAGTAGCAATTAGTTATGGTAATTTAGTTAGCTTGGATAAATCATTAAATGAATGTATAGAAAATGCTAAAAAATTTGTGATAGATAAATTTAGAAATATAGATTTATCTCAATATGGAGACATAGTATTTGTTTCAAAAAGTATGGGAACAGTAGTTGCTGGGTGGCTTGAAGAAAAATTAAATATTAAAGTAAGACATATTTTTCTAACCCCTTTAAAAGAGACGCTTCAGTATATTAATAGGGGCAAAAATATTATTATTGTAGTTGCAGGCACAAGTGATAAACATTTGGATGCCGAGGTGATTGAGCAGCACTGTAAAAAAGAGGATATTCAACTTAAGCAAATTGAAGGAGCTGGTCATAGACTGGAAATTCAAGGTAATGTAGAAAAAAGTATTGAAATTTTAAAAGAAATTGTAGCTCTTTATTAGAGGAGTTGATAACATGGATATATCTACTGTGCTTAATCAATCGTCACTTGCTCAACATGTTTATAGCAATTACGAAAAAGACTTTGGACGAAAGCAGCCAAAGTCTTTTCGTAATTGCTATGATGGATAATTTAAATCATAACTTTGGTAAAACTTAGATACTAGAGCATAGTATGAATTACCTAGAAAAATTCTTAGATAATTTGGTTCTATTAGCTATGCCTTTATTTTTAATTACAACTATTCTTGATATACAAAACAATAGCCATGATATTATAAATAGAAATAAATAAGTTATTGATAGTGGAATTTGTGAGTTGCTTTTTAAAGTACTTCCAAAGGCACTTATAAAAGATACAACAATTCCTGTTAATGTACCAAAAACTGCACTAGCAGTTCCTGCCATATTGGAAAATGAAGCCATTGTTTGAGACAGTGCATTAGGCACAATAAATCCAACAAAAAAGAAAACTGCAAATGTTGGTATCAAAATAGCATATAAATTTAAAGTTAAAGCTAAACTTAGCACTAACGTAAATATACTTATAAGTATATTTACAAGCAGACCGAAACTTAAAAGGTGCGTGCTGTTAAACTTATTAACAGCAAAACGATTTGCCATTGCGCCAAAACAATATGCAAAACCTAATATCATGGCAAATTGTCCGTACTTGTAAGTAGAATATTTTAATACTACTTCAATTAGAAAGGGGCCAATAACATTGAATAAAACTATTGTACCATATCCAATAGCAGATATTGTTGTAATAAGCATAAATGACGGAGTGGTAAAAATTTCATGCAAACTTGAAGCTGTTTTAGATATGTTAAATGGTACTAGATTATGATTAGTTTCTTTGTATCTTATAAGGCTATAAACAAAAATAAATAGGCCATATAAAGTGAAAAGGTAGAAATTTGATTTCCAACCAAATCTATTAGCTAAACTTCCGCCTATAAAAGGTGCTATTATAGGACCTAACGACCAACTGAGTGTAAAGTAATTTGTAACTTTTGCCAATTCAGAACCTGAAAAAACATCGGGAATCATTGCTCTAGAAACAACGGCTAAACCGGCAACGGATATGCCTTGTAATAAACGGCAGATTTCTAAAATAATTAAATTTGGTGATTGAATGCATATAAAACTTATTATTGCAAAAGATATCGAACTCAAAATTAATATCTTTCTTCGGCCAAAACTATCAGATAAAACCCCCAATATAACTTGTCCAACTCCATAGCCTAACATATATAAACTAACGGTTAATTGCACCATACTAGTTTTTGTATGAAAGTAATTTACAATTTGTGGTAGTGAAGGTACATATAAATCAACTCCTAATCCCATTAAAAATGGAACTATAAATACTAAAAAATATACACTTTTCTTATGAGATTTTGCTAAAGTACATGTGCTTTTCATAAAATACGCCTCTTTTTCACTAATTATTATGTATAATATATACATGGATGAAATTACAGTATCATTCTATCAAATATAGAAGAAATAAATAAGTATGCACTTTAAAGTTAGGTACTATACGAAAGGAAAGTATTATGAAAAAATGGTCACCTGATGAGGGTAAATGTTCAATATCATATACACTATCTGCAGTAGGGGGTAGATGGAAATGGCTTATATTATATAAATTGTTTAAAAATAAAATTTTAAGATATGGGGAGATAAAGAAGAATATACCATCTATTACTCATAAAATGCTCAGTCAACAATTGAAGGAATTGCAAAGTGAAGAATTAATAAACAGAAAAGAATACTATCAAATACCGCCTAAAGTAGAATACTCATTGACGAAAAAAGGGGAAACATTAATCCCTATACTAGAATTAATGGCAGAGTGGGGACAAAAAAATAGAATGTAAATCAATGTGTTAATTATGGGAGTTGTATTATTCCATATGGAGTTAAGGCTGAGGTTGATTTAGATAAAAAATCAATTTGCATAAAAGAGACAATGTTTTCTTGATTGAAATATTTTTATTAATGATATATAGTTAACTTAAAATTAGAGTAATAAAGGAGAGTGTACTATGCTTGAATATAAATTTGATACTCAATTATTAATTGAAGGACATAATCTTTCTGAAGATGATATACATGAATATATTACAAATAATATTGAAGGTGACTGCCTACTTGCTGTTGGCGATGATGAGATGATTAAGATTCATTTTCACACAAATGTTCCATGGAAGCTTCTAGAGTACTGTGCCTCTTTAGGAGAAATTTATGATGTTGTTATAGAAAATATGGAACGTCAAGCTAAAGGACTTAAAGGTTAATGAAATAAGGTACCTACTGCTTTAAAAGTATAGAGTAGTAGGTACCTTATTTATATATTATCTGTAATATAATCAATAAAATATTTAACAGCAAGGGATGAATTTTCCTTGCTCTTTAATGCAATTCCAAGTGTACGGTAAAAAGCAGGATGAATTTCTTTTACTAGTATTTTGTAAGGATTTCTTGTAAGAACAAGTTCAGATAATATGCTTATGCCAAGGCCATTTTCTACCATAGACATTATTGTATAGTCATCTTTAGCTCTGTAGTGTATATTTGGTGTTATTTTATAATCTTTAAAAATCTGCAGAATTTCCTCATTACTACCGGTCTCTAATAGAATAAAAGGTTCATCAGCTAGTGCTTCTACAGGGGAAAAAGCTTTATTTGCATAGGGATGATCTTTTGAAAGTATAACCATCATTCTATCTTTTTTCAAAGAAATAGTTTCAAAATTTTTTATCGAAGGTAATCTTACAAAACCAAAATCTACAACTCCATCAGATATCCATGATTCTATTTCAGAATAATCTCCTTGCAGTAGTTCAAACTTAATGTTTGGATACATAGTTTTAAAACCTTTTATAAGCGTTGGAAGCCAGTGGCAGGAAACACTTGAAAAGGTTCCAATTCTAATTAAACCAGCTTCCATACCAAGAAGTTCAAAAACTTTTTCTGAAAGTTTTATATGACTGTTACTTATAGTTCTAATATAAGGTAATAGCTGCTTGCCCTCAGCAGTGAGCCACACGCCAGAACGATTTCTAGTAAGGATAGATAGTCCTAAATCATCCTCTAGAGAATTAATTATTTGACTTACAGCAGATTGAGTGTAGTTAAAATATCTAGCGGTTTTTGTTAAACTTCCTAATTCAATTACTTTCATAAGTATTTCATATCTTGAAATTCGCATGCTGCCTCCTTTATACATTAGAAAATCTAATGCTTAACATAATATAAATTCGTTTTACTTATATAATATTGAATTATATAATGTCAATATGAAAAAGACAATATAATATTTTAAAATGTGAGGCTAATAGAATGACGGAAATGAGAGTAAACTTATTACTTGTAAGTATCTCCATAGCATGGGGTACTTCTTACTTGTTTATGAAAATGGGTATTGATGGATTAAGTACATTTAATTTTATTGCACTGAGATTTGCAGTGGCATTTTTAGTGACATTTATACTTTTTTTCAATAAAATCAGATATATAAAAACTAAGGTGCTTATTCACAGTGCAATAGTAGGATCTGTTTTGGTTTGTATATTTGTACCTATTTTATTGGGACTTAAAACAACAGAAGCTTCTTCAGCAGCTTTTCTAATAAGCACAACAGTAGTTATTGTGCCAATAATGCAGATTTTTGTAAGGCGTAAACTGCCAGAGACAAAAATGATTGTAAGTATTTTTATTGTGCTCATAGGTACAGGATTTTTAACATTGAAAAATGGATTTACAGTTGATTTTGGGTCAGTTTTATGCTTAATGGGTGCATTTTTTAATGCACTATATATTGTAATAACTGGCCATTTTGCAAAGACAGATGATTCTTTGGAGTTAGGTATTTTTCAATTGGGATTTGCAGCATTGTTTGCAAGTATATTTTCATTTGCTTTTGAGGTGCCAAAGTTACCTAGTACAACAAATGGATGGATAGCTGTTTTAGGTCTTGGAATTATATGTAGTGCATATGGTTTTGTTATGCAGCCTATTGTGCAAAAATACACTACCCCAGAGAATGCTGGGCTTACATTTGCAATGGAACCTATTTTTGCGGCGATTTTTGCTGCTTTGTTCTTACATGAAGTGCTAAATATAAATGAGTATATTGGTGCTGCTCTTATAATGACAAGTTTATACATTTCTTCTAGTAAAGGAACAGTGAACATAGTTAATAAAGTGAAAATTAAATTAATGAATAGCATATTTTTAGCACAGAAGAAATGATGCACTAATTTTTTATGTGTACGTTTGTATAAATATACAAACATAAACTAGCTATTGACAATGATTTAATATAAAAATATAATAAGAATATGAATAATAATACATACAAAGCAGTAAAATAATTTCAAATATACTTCTGCACTTTTATCATTTTATTGTGGTATTTTAAAGATGAGGTGTTAAAAGATGATTTTAGTTAGAAAACTTAAATTAACCATTGTAAATGAAGATGAGAATGAACGCAGAAAGCAGTATAAATTTATAAGAGATTCTCAATATGCTCAGTATAAGGGACTTAATAAAGCTATGAATTTTTTAGCCATTGGATTTTATAATAAAGGGTTAGATGGTTTGAAGGATGCAAAAAATCGTCTTAAAAATAGCAGCCCAATTTTCAATGATATTAAATTTGGAAAGGGCATTGATACTAAATCATTTGTTACAAAGAGAGTGAAAAAAGATTTCTCTATAGATTTAAAAAATGGATTAGCCAAAGGTGAAAGAAGTATAAGAAACTATAAGAGAACATTTCCGCTGTTAACTAGAAGCAGGCACTTAAATTTCTATCAGAAAGGTATTGATATCTATATAAAATGGATAAACAATATAGTTTTTAAAGTTGTATTTGGTTCTAAAATGAACAGTTCACAGGAACTTAGACATATTCTCCATAAAGTGATAAGTGAAGAGTATAGGGTAAGGGAAAGTGGGATTGAGTTTAATAAAAAAAATATTTTAGTGCTTAATTTAACTTTGGATATATCAGGATTTAATAAAAACGAGATGATAAATGATAGAGCTTTAGGTGTAGAGTTTGGTAAAGCAATCCCAGCATACATATCAATAAATGATAGTCCATATATTAAAAAATCAATAGGAAATATAGAAGATTTATTAAAAATAAGAACTCAGATGAAAAATAGAAAAAAAAGATTATACAGGCAGATAAAGTCTTTTAATGGTATAGCTGCTAGAAAAATAAAGCTGAAGGCAATTGAAAGAGTTAGTGAAAAAGAAAGAAATTTTGATAAGAGCTACAACCATTTTATTTCTAAACAGGTAGTTGAATTTGCAAAGGACAATAAATGCGAATATATATATATCGAGAAACTCATAGAGGGCAGCTATGAAGACAAGCTACTTGGAGACTGGCCATATTTTGAACTTCAGAATATGATTGAATATAAAGCACAAAAAGAAAATATAAAAGTAAAATATGTAAACACTAAGTACACATTTGAAAAATGTTCTGCTTGTGGAAATATAAATGGGGGAAATAGAAAAACTCAAAATAAGTTTGTATGTAAAAATTGTGGATATGAGGTAGATGCAGATTATAATGCTTCACAAAATATTGCAAGAAGTTTTGATTTCGTAGTTTAATTAATAATATGGTGCATTCATGTGCCAAAAAGTGGTGAATTAGAGTAATATGGTTAGGCGAAATTACCAACAACCTACTAATATCATTTACTAAGGGTTAGATTTTGACATTGTGTTACCGTCATAACATTCTGATTGCAGTAGCAATTTTGTGGTTAGTAAAAAATAAAAGGAATTTTTTATAACTACTTAGAATGTGAATTGTGCATATAAAAGTTATTATTTATAAAAGTTTTTACGATTGTTTTGAGTTTTTAACAATAATTACATAGAATTTGTAATTATAAAATTGGCTTTGGATTTATACGCTAAATCAATATGATAAGTGTATATCCGGGGCTTTTATTTTTTTTATTGACTTAAAGTGCACTTTAAGTGTTAATATAATTTTGTTGGATGACATAATAGATTTATTGTCATGCACAAAGCAAATTTGCAAATAAAAGGCTAGCCTTAATAGGAGGGATTAAGTTCTTAAAATGGATATAAGTGAAGTTTCAAAAATAACGAAATTAAAGCCACATACTCTTAGGTATTATGAAAGTATTGGTCTAATTAAAGATATAAAGAGAAGCTCTTCGGGAAAAAGAATATACACAGAGGATGATTTAAAGTGGCTCGAGGTAATAAACAGGCTTAGAACAACTGGAATGAATATAAATAAGATGAAAGAATATGCAAGACTTAGGAATATTGGAGATTCAACTGTATCAGAAAGAAAAAAGATAATGGAAGAACATTTACAATCAATAGAAAAGGAAATAGAAAGATTAAATGAAGCTAAAAATTATGTTAAAAGAAAAGTTCGAATTTATAGTAAAATGGAGGAAAAAATAAATGAAAAAGGAAAATAGATTTGAAAGAGGTTATAAAAAAATGCTTGAAATAGATGGGGAGTCAGGCAAAAAAGTAGAGAGCAGTTTAAGTAATATATCTCCAGAACTTGTTAAGTATATGATTGAGTATTCCTTTGGAGATATATATTCAAGAGATATTTTAGATTTAAAATCGAAGGAAATAGGGGTTGTGGCAGCGTTGACGGCTTTAGGAAATGCTAATCCACAATTAAAGGTTCATATTAATGGTGCTTTGAATGTTGGCTGCACAATTAATGATATAAAAGAAGTAATACTTCAAATGACAGCTTATTCAGGTTTTCCAACAGCTATAAATGCTATGAATGCATTAAAAGAAGTGCTTAAAGAGCGTGAAGACAAGGGAATAAAGGATAATACTGGAGAGGAGCCTACAAGAGAAGTTTTATCAAGTGAAAGATATGAGGTTGGTGCAGAAGAACTTGCAGAGCTTGATAGTAAACAATTGGAAAATTTAAAAAGTGCTTATAATCAGCTGTCACCGGACTTAGTTAAATTTATAGTAAATGGACAGGCTGACATTTACGCAAGAAATAATCTAAATAAGAGATATAGGGAAATTGCAACTATTTCAGCATTAGCAGCATTAGGTAATGCAAAGCTTCAGTTAAAATTTCATATTAATGCAGGACTTAATGTTGGACTAACAGTTGATGAAATTAAAGAAATAATGATTCTAATGACTGTTTATGTAGGATTTCCATGTGCAATAAATGGTACTAATGAATTGAAAGAAGTGCTCTTATCTAGGAAATAGCAGCTAATATTAGTGTGAGTATTAATGATAACAAACAAATAATAAACAAAACGTCGTATTATTCAGTGGTGAATTTTGCGACGTTTTTTATACTTAATGAGATTTGTAAAAGCTTAATATAAAATCTATCTTGTGCGTAAATAGACTTTCTAATACAATAATTAGGTTTATTACAAATTAAATTTAATAGAAACATGGACAAGATACTATTTTGCATGTTAAAATATGTAAAACAACTAATAAATTATAATTTTAACTTTATTTGGTACACGAAGCTAGTGGAGATTAGTATTACAAGTTTTCTATGATTCATTTTAACAAATAAAAAATATTGGAGGAATGTAAAATGTCAAACGTAGAAACATTATTAATTATTGCAGGTGTATCATTAGGAATTGGAGGATCATTATTCTTATTGTTTCCTTATCTAAAGAAGATTGGTGTTAATGTTGAGGACATACTTAAGAAAGTTGAAACAGTATTAACTGGTGCCGATAGTATCATTTCAGTTGCAAAAGAAATAGAACCATTAAATAAAAGTATCGATGTATTAGATGTAGTTACAAAAGAAGCACTAAAAGGTGTTAATAGAGCAGAACAGCTATATATATCTTATCAAATACCAGCAGATCAGAGGAAAGAAAAAGCTACTGAATTAATCATCGCAGCATTAAAAGTTGCTGGAATAAATATTACCGATGACATTAAAACTGTAATTGATGGATATATTGATGACGTTATATATGTATCAAAGACAACAGAAGAAATAAAAGATCAAGAAACTAATACAAATGAAAATCAAATAACTATATTACAGCAGCAGGTTCATAAGCTTACAAATGATAATTCTAAATTAACAGAAGAAAATATTATATTGCAGCAAAAATTAAATAATATGCAGAACATTGTAAAATAAAAGTGGTAAAATAGAATTAAGAGTATTTTTACATTTAGATTTAATGTAAACGATTTAAAATAATAATAAATACTAATTATTAAGGAAGGTGCTGTTAATTATGGAGCATGAAATTCCAAATACAAGCTGGCTTTCTAACCTATCTATTTATTCAGTAAACAGGATTGAAGCCCATTCGGATCATAAATATTATTTGACTAAGGAAGAGGCAGATTCGGGAGAAATGGTATTAAGACAAAGTTTAAATGGTAACTGGAAATTTAGTTTTGCTTTAAACCCTAATTCTAGAATTAAAGATTTTTACAAAACAGATTTTAATTGTAAGTGTTGGGACAACATAAGTGTCCCCGGACATATACAGCTTCAAGGCTATGATAAGCCACAGTACTTAAATTTAATGTATCCTTGGGATGGTGACAGTGATTTAAAACCTGGCGAAGTATCAGAAGAATATAATCCTGTTGGAAGTTATGTTAAGTATTTTAATATAGATAATAAGCTTAAGAGAGATTCACTGTATATTTCTTTCCAAGGAGTAGAAACTGCTTTTTATGTTTGGTTTAATGGAAAATTTGTAGGATATAGTGAAGACAGTTTTACACCTTCAGAATTTGAACTAACTGATTATGTTATTGAAGGTGAAAATAAGTTAGCAGTAGAAGTATATAAAAGATCTACAGGAAGCTGGCTAGAAGATCAGGATTTTTGGCTGCTCTCAGGAATATTTAGAGATGTATATCTATATTCTGTACCTAAAACTCATGTACAGGATTTATTCGTAAAGACAGATTTAGATGATTCATATATAAATGCAGTGCTAAATGTTGATTTAAAAATAAAAGGTGATATGGATTCTACTGTGGATTTAATATTAATGGACAAAAACAATGAGGAGATTTGCAAATCTCTGGAAACAAAAGTAGAAGATAATTTATCATTAAGACTTCAAGTAAATAATGTAAAACTTTGGAGTTCTGAAACCCCTTATCTTTATAAAATGTATCTATTTATAAAAGATCAAAAAGGAAATATAGCTGAAGTTCTATTGCAAAAGGTAGGTTTTAGAAAATTTCAGATAGTAGACAAAATTATGCGTTTAAACGGAAAAAGGATTATATTTAAGGGAATAAACAGGCATGAATTTGACTGCATAATGGGAAGAGCTATAACAAAAAGGGACATGCTATGGGATATAAAATTCTTAAAGAAAAATAATATAAATGCAGTAAGAACTTCACACTATCCTAATCAGAGCTATTGGTATGAACTTTGTGATGAATATGGTATATATTTAATAGATGAAACAAATCTTGAAACTCATGGATCATGGCAGAAGATTGGAGCTATAAATCCAGATTTAATTATACCTGGAAGTAAAAAAGAATGGTTTGACATAGTATTGGATAGGGCGGTTTCAATGGTGCAAAGGGATAAAAATCATCCTTCAATTTTAATGTGGTCTTGTGGTAATGAATCCTTTGGTGGAGAAAATATATATAAAATGTCCAAGTATTTCAAAGAAAAGGATCCTTCTAGAATAGTTCACTATGAAGGAATATTCCATGATAGAACTTTTAATGATACAAGTGATGTGGAAAGCAGAATGTATGAGCCTGCAAGGGGAATTGAAGAATATTTAAAAAATGATCCTAAAAAGCCTTTTATGAGTTGTGAATATATGCATGCCATGGGGAATTCCTGTGGAGCAATGGACGAATATGTAGAACTTGAAGATAAATATGAAATGTATCAAGGCGGTTTTATATGGGATTATATAGATCAATTCTTAGTGAAAAAGAATAGATTTTCAGAAGATTTTTTGGCTTATGGAGGGGACTTTGACGACAGACCAACGGACTATAATTTTTGCGGTGATGGAATAGTCTATGCTGACAGAAAAGCTTCACCAAAAGTACAAGAGGTAAAAAAACTTTACCAAAATATAGACTTAAGCATTGATGAAAATGGAGTGAAAGTTAGAAATAAAAATTTATTTATAGATACTTCTGATTATATTATGGAATATTCACTATGGTTAAATGGAAAGAAAATCTATGAGAATTTTGAAAATGTAATTGTTAAGGCAGGAGAAGAGAAATATGTAAGCCTTAAATTTCCAGAAAGAAATAAAAGTGGAGAATATGCAATTAATGTTGCTTTCAAACTTAAAAGTTCCTCTATATGGGCAGAAAAAGGACATACTGTAGCTTTTGAGCAATTTGTATATGAAAAGAGAGGTTTTAAAGAGGTTAATTGGAGTAAAGAAAATTCAAAACTTAATGTTATTTATGGTGATGTGAATATTGGAGTAAAGAATAAAGATTTTAGTGTGCTATTTTCAAGACAGGAAGGTGGAATCGTTTCTCTTATATATGATGGAAAAGAAATGATAACCCGTAGGCCAATGCCTATCTATTGGAGGGCAACTACAGATAATGATAATGGAGCAAACTTTGGATTTAAAAGGGGAAAGTGGCTAGAAGCTAGTATGTTTCAGAAGTGCACTGATATAAATGTAACACAAAATGAAAGCGACTTAACTGTAGAGTATACTTACAGTTTACCAATTTCAAGTGAAGTTAAGGTTAAAGTAGCATATACTGTTTATGTAAATGGGGAAATAAAAGTAAAATGCATATATAAGGGTACAAGTAGTTTGCCAAAGTTACCTATATTCGGTTTGACATTTAAAATATCAGCGGACTATGATAGCTTTAAATGGTATGGTATGGGACCAGAAGAAAATTATATAGATAGAAAACATGGAGCACATTTAGGGATTTTTGAAAAAAAGGTAGTAGAAAATGTGTCTAATTATGCTGTGCCTCAAGAAAGTGGAAATCACACAGATGTGAGATGGGCTAAGGTGAAAGATAAAAATGGATTTGGTATTGAGTTTGGTTATAAGGATAAACCTTTTGAACTTGGAATATCACCATACACAGCATTTGAACTTCAGAATGCACTTCATTATTATGAGCTTCCAAGAGTAAATTATACAGTTGTAACTATAGCAGCAAGACAGATGGGCGTAGGAGGAGATGACAGTTGGGGAGCACAAGTTCATGAAAAGTACACAATAGATTCATCTAAAGATATATTTTTTGAATTTGTAATGAGAAAGTGCAAATAAATTGGATTTAGTAAACTAGGAGAAGAAAAATGAGAATAAATAAGCTTCTTAGTAATATGGGCTTTTGTTCAAGAAGAGAAACCAATAGAATTATTGAAGAAAATAGAATAACAGTTAATGGTGAAAAGTGTGTTAAAGGTCAGTGGGTAGAAAAGACAGATACAATATTAATTGATAGTAAGCCTATACCTGTTAAGGAGAAGGTTTATATTGTGTTAAATAAGCCAGCTGGAATAATTTGTACTGCAGAAAATAAGGTTGAAAATAATATAATAAAATTTTTAAATTATCCAGTGTATATATTTCCTGTTGGAAGGTTAGACAAAAAATCAGAAGGATTAATACTTATGACTAATGATGGGGAATTAGCAAATAAGGTTTTAGAATCAAAAAATGAACATGAAAAAGAATACATTGTAAAGGTAGATAAGCCTTTTGATGATTCTTTTATAGAAGGGATGAAAAGAGGAGTAGAAATTTCGGGGGTGAAGACCAAAAAGTGTAAAGCTAAAAGAATTAACAATAATACATTTTCAATTACATTAACACAAGGATTAAATAGACAAATTAGAAAGATGAGTAAAACTTTTGGATACAAAGTAATTAAGCTCAAAAGAATTAGGATAGTTAATATAAAAATTGATGGAATTGAAGTTGGAGAGTGGAGAAAACTTACAGATATAGAGATAGAAGAATTAAGAAAATTATAAAAATTACCTTCATATGAAAATCAAAAGACATATATTGTAAAAACTAAGCAAAAACAGTTATGTATAGTCGAATTATGTTGATTTTTAATGAAAAATATAATAAAATTAATTATAAGGTTTAAAAATGAAATTAATTATGAATATTTTTAAAACTTAATATTATACATTTAAAGGGGAAATCTATATGATTAAGAAACTTGAAAATGGTGACGTAGATATTGACTTGCTAGATATTGAAGATGTTATAGATATTGATTTGCTGCAAAAGTTTCAAGATAATTTTGCGACAGGGATGAACATAGCAAGTGTAACTGTTGATAAAGAAGGTAAGGCTGTAACTAAGCCAAGTTCATACACTAAATTTTGTGGCTTTACTCAGTCAACTAAAAAAGGTGAAAATAGATGCGCTGAATCACATTTAAAAGGTGGACAGGAAGCTGCAAGGACAGGTAAGCCATATGTATATAAATGTCATGCTGGTTTAATAGATTTTGCTGCTCCAATAACTATAGATGGACGTTTAATAGGAACTATTTTAGGTGGACAAATTTTAACTCAAAAACCAAATACAGAGCATGCTAAAAAAATTGCTGGAGAGATAGGAATTGACGTTGAACAATACGTTGAGGCTGCAGAAAAAGTATCTAGAACTGCAGAAGAAAATGTACAAGCTGCTGCTGAAGTTTTATTTATTGTTGCAAATTCATTTTCACAAAATGGGTATGAGCGACTTAGACTAGGAAGTATGGCAGGAAACCTTTCAGAGAGTTTCAGCCAGATATCTGCAGCAATGGAAGAACTATCAGCTTCATCAGTAAATGTAACGAGTAATCAACAAAATCTTAGCAAAGAAGTAGCAAATGTTAAGAATTTATCTATAGAAATTAATACAATTCTTGATTCTATAAAAAGTATAGCAGATCAGACAAAAATGCTAGGTTTAAATGCGGCAATTGAAGCTGCAAGAGCTGGAGAAGCTGGAAAAGGATTTGGAGTTGTTGCAACGGAAATAAGAACTTTATCTGAAAATTCAAAGCAGACTGCATTAAAAGTAATGGAGCTTACAAAAAAAATTCAGGCTTCTGTGGATATAACTACTGAATCTGCTGGTGAAACGCTTAAAACTACTGAGCAGCAGTCATCTGCAATACAAGAAGTTACTGCAAACTTGATGCAAGTTACTTCCTTTACAGATGAATTAAATGAAATGGCTAATAATAAATAATTTAGTATTTATATTTGAGCTGTCGCACTGGGAAATAGTGTGGCGGTTTATTTTTTATAGAGAAAAAGTAATAAGTTATGTATAAATAATCTTTTTTTGCGGATAATGCATTTGGGAGATGATATAAGTGGATAGTAATTCAGAGTTTTTAAACTACATTTACCAAAATGCTGAAATGGGTAAAAATTCGATTAACCAGTTAATTGGCACTGTAAAAGATACACCTCTAAAAAAAGAATTAGAATCTCAATTAAGAGAATATAACGAAATATTTGATATGGCAAATATTAAAATAGATAAGACGAAAAAAGATTCAAAAAGTGTTGGGACTATTACTAAAGTTACCACTTACTTAATGATTAACTTAAATACATTAACAAATAAAACCCCATCCCATATTGCTGAAATGATGATCAAGGGAAGTACAATGGGTATTGTTGATGTAACAAAAAAACTTAAAGAATATAAAGAAGCTGATGCGGATATATCGGCATTAGGCAATAGGTTATTAAAACTTGAACAGCAAAATGTAGATGAAATGAAGAAATTTTTAAAATGATGAATATATATATAAATAGGGCTGTGGCATTATTTTTTTAGTGCAACAGTCCCCTTTTTTATCATTATTTATTTATAAATGGTATAATTTAATAGAAAATGTAAACATAATATTAAGGAGGAAATTTATGTATATTTTAAAAATAGAAAATAATTTTGATAGTGCACATTTTCTAAATGGGTATAATGGAAAATGCAGTAATATCCATGGACATAGATGGAAAATTGAGACAGAAATACAATCTTCAAGTTTAATTAAAACAGGAGAAAAAAGAGGAATGGTAGAGGATTTTAATGTAATAAAAAAAGATATTAAAGATACATTTGATTTTTATGATCATTCTCTAATTATAGAAAAAGGAAGTATGAGGGAATTAACTTTAAATTGTCTTAAAGAGGATGGATTTAAAATCATAGAACTTAATTTTAGACCTACAGCAGAAAACTTTTCAAAGTTTTTTTTTGATAAAATAAAAAAAATGGGATACGATGTTAAAAGCGTAACAGTTTTTGAAACACCTAATAACTGTGCTTGTTATACAAAAGAGGAAGTGTAATTTTGAATTTTAAAGTAGTTGAAAAGTTTATAAGTGTAAATGGAGAGGGACGACTTTCAGGTAAATTATCAGTATTTATAAGGTTTGCAGGCTGTAATTTAAAATGTGTTTATTGTGATACAATGTGGGCAAATGAAGATGAAGTTAAATATGAAATTATGAGTGAAAATGAAATATATGAATACATAAAAAGTACAGGAGTAAAAAATGTTACTTTAACAGGAGGGGAACCACTACTTCAAGCTGGGATTATAGATCTTTTAAAGGTGTTATCAGATAATAATAGCATATCAGTGGAAATAGAAACTAATGGAAGTATTGACCTTAGTAAATTTATTATTCATAAGAATCCACCATGTTTTAATATGGATTATAAATTGCCACAAAGTGGGGAAGAACAATCTATGCTTGCTTCAAATTTTAAATATCTTTCTAAAAAAGATGTAATAAAATTTGTGGCAAGTTCAATAGCAGATCTTAACAGAGCTAAAGAGCTTATGGAAAAATATAATTTAATTGAAAAAAGCAATGTGTATTTAAGCCCTGTTTTTGGGAAAATTGCTCCTTGTGACATTGCAGAATTTATGAAAAAAAATTTACTAAATGATGTAACCCTTCAAATACAAATTCACAAGATAATATGGGATCCAAACAAAAGAGGTGTTTAAAATGGCAATAGATACAAAGGCAATTGAATATCACATAAAGGGTATTCTTAAGGCACTTGGAGACAATCCAGAACGTGAGGGTCTTAAAGATACACCTAAAAGAGTTGCCAAGATGTATAAAGAAGTATTTAAAGGAATGGAATATACAAATGATGAAATAGCAGATATGTTTAACAAAACATTTGACGAAGATTTAGATGAAAGTGATGAATGTGGAAATTTAGTTTTGGTTAAAGATATAGATATATTCAGTTACTGTGAGCATCATATGAGTTTAATGTACAATATGAAAGTTGCAGTTGCATATATACCTAACAAAAAAGTTATAGGCCTTAGTAAAATTGCAAGAGTTGCAGATATGGTTTCAAGACGACTTCAGCTTCAAGAAAGAATAGGAAAAGATATAGCAGAAATAATAGAAAAAATAACTGATTCAAAGGACATAGCAGTTATAATAGAAGGGGAACATAGTTGCATGACTTCAAGGGGAATAAAAAAACCTGGAACTAAAACTAGAACTATGACACTTAAGGGCAAATTTTTAGCTAATGATTCAATGATGAATAAGCTTATGACATTATATAAAGAATGATCAATTGATCATTCTTTTATTTAACCAACTGAATATATCCCCTAAAATGTAATCTTTGTAATCTTCATTTAATATTTCATGGTATAGATTTTTATAAATTTTAATTTCTTTATCAATGGAACCAATATTATTATAAAAATCAGTTGAACAGCTTGATGGAATTATATGGTCATCTTGCCCATGCAAAATAAGACATGGCAACTTATATTTTTTTATATTATTTTTAATCCATTTTACCCCTGCATTTGCAATTTGAAGATTTAATCTAGCAGTTGTAAATTTTAAGACTAATTTATCTTTTTTGTAATTTTCTATTACTTTTGGATTTCTACTTATAAAATTATATAGATTATTAGGTACTCTTCCTTGTAAAATATGTGGAAATCGTATGGATTTTAACTTTAAAGAGAGTTTAACTTTGCCAGTAGCAGCTCCTGATAAAATTTCTCCATCAATTTTGTCTCCATGAGCAATTCCATAACATGCTGTAATAAAGCCACCCATGCTGTGGCCTAAAATATATAGTGGTAAATTTTCATGCTCTGATTTAATTAAATTAACTATAGCATCAACATCTTTTATAAAATCTTTAAAAGAATGTACGTAACCTCTTTTCCCTTCTGATTTTCCATGTCCTCTAAGATCAAATCTGTAAACCCCATAATTTTCTGCTAAAAATTTATTCTTAACATAATCATATCTTTTTGAGTGTTCAGCAATTCCGTGAATAATAAGGACAATGCCTTTTGGATTACTGGGAATGTCCTTAATGTAAAACAATTTTATATTATCAAAAGTGTTAAAGTAATTTTCCATTATAATAGTGCTCCTTTACTAAAAGTTATATTTTATATCATTGTAAAGTACATGAATTTTAGAGTCAAATATGTGAATTTTTTGATAAAGATATTGCTATAATAATAAATACTGATATAATAAAAAAACACTAGTTAAATTTAAAGAATTATTTTCGCATATAATTTAAAATTTTTAAAAAATTTAGTATATTTTTTAAACTATAATAAAATATAAGAGAATAATAAATCAATTTCATAAAACGAACAAATATAGCAAAATCAATTTAATTATGTGATATAATATGAACTATAAAGAGAAAAAATCAAATAATATTCGTAAAAAGTGAGGAGCTGATGTTCTTGTATAAAGAATGGGATGGTTTTAAAGGTGGAAGTTGGACTGAAAATATTGATGTAAGGGATTTTATTCAGAAAAATTATACAGCATATACTGGCGGCGACGATTTTTTAGAGGGAACTACTGAAAAGACGAAAAAAGTTTGGGATAAGGCACAAAAACTTATTTTGGAAGAATTAAAAAAAGGTATACTTGATGTTGACACTGAAACTATATCTGGAATTGATAGTTATAAGCCAGGTTATTTAGATAAAGAAAATGAAGTTATTGTTGGATTCCAAACTGATGCACCACTTAAAAGAATAACAAATCCTTTTGGTGGAGTAAGAATGGCAGAGCAGGCATTGGATTCATATGGATATAAAATAGGTGACAAAATGCATGAAATATTTACAAAGTATAGAAAAACACATAACCAAGGTGTTTTTGATGCTTACCCTGAGGAAACTAAAGTTGCAAGACATGCAGGTATATTAACAGGACTTCCAGATGCTTATGGAAGAGGAAGAATAATAGGAGACTACAGAAGAGTTGCCCTTTATGGAATTGACTTCTTAATTGAAGAAAAAAAGAAGGATTTAAAAACATTAAAAGGTGACATGCTGGATGAACTTATAAGACTTAGAGAAGAAGTAACAGAGCAGATAAGAGCACTTACAAAAATCAAAAATATGGCTCTTTCTTATGGCGTTGACATATCAAACCCTGCAAAAAATTCTAAAGAAGCAGCTCAGTTCTTATATTTTGGGTATCTTGCAGGAGTCAAAGAAAATAATGGTGCAGCAATGTCACTTGGAAGGACAAGTACATTCCTTGATATATATTTAGAAAGGGATTTAAAAAATGGAATATTAGATGAAAAAGGTGCTCAGGAAATTATAGATCAGCTTATTATAAAGCTAAGAATGGTAAGACACCTTAGGACTCCAGAATACAATGAACTATTTGCAGGAGATCCAACATGGGTTACTGAATCTATTGGTGGAATAGGTGAGGATAAAAGAACTCTCGTAACGAAAAATTCTTTTAGATATCTTCATACCCTTACTAATCTTGGAACAGCACCTGAACCTAACATGACAGTACTTTGGTCAGATAATTTACCTGAGAAATTTAAAAAGTATTGTTCTAAAATGTCAATTTTAACTGATTCTATACAGTATGAAAATGATGATATTATGAGACCTATTTATGGAGATGACTATGCAATTGCATGCTGTGTATCTGCAATGAAGGTTGGAAAACAGATGCAGTTCTTTGGAGCAAGATGCAACCTTGCAAAATGTCTTTTACTTGCTATTAATGGTGGAATAGATGAGAAGAAAGGTACGCTCGTTGTACCTAACATAAAGCCTATTACAGATGAAGTACTTAATTATGAAACAGTTAAAGAAAATTATTTCAAAGTACTTGAATATATGGCAGGACTTTATGTTAATACTATGAATATAATTCATTTTATGCATGATAAATATGCTTATGAAGCTTCACAAATGGCACTACATGATACAAATGTAGGAAGGCTTATGGCATTTGGAATTGCAGGATTTTCAGTAGCAATAGACTCACTTAGTGCAATAAAATACGCAAATGTAAAACCTATAAGAAAAGATGGCATAGCAGTTGATTTTGATACTACAGGAGAATTCCCAAAGTACGGAAACGATGATGATAGGGCAGACAGCATAGCCGTAAAACTTGTTCATAGATTTTTAGATGAACTTAAAAAGCATCCAACATATAGAGGAGCTAAGCACACTCTTTCAATACTTACTATTACATCAAATGTAATGTATGGTAAAAAAACAGGAACTACTCCAGATGGAAGAGTTGCAGGTCAGCCTTTAGCACCAGGAGCAAACCCTATGCATGGAAGAGATGAAGCAGGTGCTCTAGCATCACTTAATTCAGTAGCAAAGGTTCCATACAAGTTCTGTGAAGATGGAGTTTCAAATACATTTTCTATAGTACCAAAGGCACTAGGAATTGATAACAGTGCTAGAGTAGATAATCTTGTATCAATAATGGATGGCTATTTTTCACAGGGAGCACATCACTTAAATGTAAATGTACTTAACAGAGAAACACTTATTGATGCTATGGATCACCCTGAAAAATATCCAACACTTACAATAAGGATATCTGGTTATGCAGTTAACTTTGTTAGACTTTCAAGAGAGCAACAAGAAGAAGTAGTAAGTAGAACTTTTCATGAAAGATTATAATAAAAAGCAGGCTTTTATGCCTGCTTTTTATAAATGGAGATGATTTAATGGTTAAAGGAAATATACATTCAATAGAAAGTATGGGGCTTGTTGATGGCCCGGGAATTAGAACTGTGGTGTTTTTAAAAGGCTGCAGTTTAAGGTGTGCTTACTGCCATAATCCTGATACATGGGATAGTAAAGGTGGTCAGATGTATGAGCCTCATAAACTTTTAGAAAAATTAATTAGATTTAAACCATATTATGAAAGGTCTAATGGAGGGGTTACTTTTTCAGGAGGAGAATCTCTACTACAGCCTGAATTTCTTAGAGAAATGTTAAAATTATGTAAGGAAAATGGTATTCGCACTGCATTAGACACAGCAGGATATGGGTTAGGAGATTATGAGGAAATATTAAAATACACAGATCTTGTTATATTAGATATAAAAAATGAAGATGATAATTCATATAAAGCAATTACAGGGAAGAGCAAAAGAGGATTTGATGAATTTTTAAAGGCTTGTGAGAAGATGAATACTAAATTGTGGATAAGACATGTAGTTGTGCCTCAAATAACGGATTCCTATGAGCATATGGATAAAATGGCTGAGATAATAAAAAACATAAAAAATGTCGAGAAGGTGGAACTTCTTCCATATCATACTCTAGGTGTAAGTAAATATGAGAAGATGGGCATAGACTATAGATTAAAAGATGTAAAAGCTATGGATGAAGGTAAATGTAAGGAATTAGAAAGATATTTAAAAGAAAAAATAAATTCAAAGTAAAATGCCTCTAAATATGGATCAATGCAAAGTAGATATTGTTGATTTTAAACTATTTTAAGTATATAATAGTAAAAATTGGTTTTTTATTAAGGGGGTCAATAAATGTATTATGGAGAAAAAGTGTGCTTAAGGGCATATAGGGAAGATGACATAGAAAGAATATGTAAGCTTATTAATGATGCAGAACTTAAGAAATTTTTAGTTACCAATATACCTTTCCCTCAAACTGAATGGGAAGAAGAAAAGTGGGTAAAATCACACAAACAAAATTCAGATGGTGAATATGATTTTGCAATAGAGGCAGTAAAAACTAATAAATATATAGGCGGATGCAGTGTTAGAAAAGTGAATTGGCTTTCTCGAACGGCAGAAGTAGGAATAATGATAGCAGATAAGGACTATTGGGGAAACGGCTATGGAACTGATGCTATGAAAGTACTTATGAAATTTATATTTGAAAATATGAATATTAGAAAAATAAAGTTATGTGTGTTCTCATTTAATGAAAGAGCTAAAAAATGCTATGAAAAATGTGGATTTAAGGTAGAAGGGGTATTAAAAGATGAGATTTTTAAAGATGGGAAATATTATGATGAAATATTAATGGCAGCATTCAAAGAGTAAAGTTTTTTACAATTAGTACGAAAATATTAAATAAGTGTAAAACTAATTATCAATTCAAGGGGGAATTTTTATGATAATTGGTCATAATTTAAATGCAATGACAGCACTTCATTTTTTGAATATAAATCAAGGTAAGATGAATAATGCAATGTTGCGTTTAAGTTCAGGTAAAAGAATAAATTCTGCTGCTGATGACCCAGCTGGTCTTATTATATCACAGAGGATGCAGGCTCAAATTAACAGCTTAAATATTGGAGCACAAAATGCACAATATGGTATAGATGCTCTTCAAACAGCAGAAGGCGGATTAAGTGAAACACAATCAATACTTCAAAGAATGAATGAACTAGCAGTTCAGGCTGCAAATGGAACTAATACTACTACAGACAGAACTGCCATTAAAGATGAATTAGACGAACTTGGTAAGGCAATTGATCAGATATCAAAATCAACAAATTTTAATGGAAAAAATTTGCTAAATTCTTCGGGAAATTTAAATTTGCAAGTTGGCTCAACTGCTAATAGCTATGATTCAATGGGGATAAATTTAAATTCCTATAACATAGGTAATTATCTTGGTAGTATAGCTGACGGTACTGGAATTAGTGTTGATACTCCAGATCATGCTCGTGCAGCAATATCAACTATTCAAAAAGCAATAGATTCTGTATCATCTTCAAGATCTATTATAGGTGCATCTGAAAATGCACTAAATTATACAATGGATAATTTGAATACTGAAGAACAAAATTTAACAGATGCAGAATCACATATAACAGATGCTGACATGGCAAAAGAAATGATGAATTACTCTAAGTATAATATATTACAACAGGTGACTCAAGCCATGCTTGCTCAGGCAAATCAAGAACCAAATCAAGTTTTAAAGCTTTTACAGTCTCTTTAATTACAAAAATGGGTTGTGGCAATAAAATTGATATGTCAGTGCTTTTTATCCAAATTATAAGTTAAAAGCACAAGAAGAGTGGAGAAGTAAAGGGTAATTTGTTTTAACTTACCTTTTACTTCTCCACTCTTACTTATTTTTTTACTTCTTATCTATTATTAAACATCACTACTGGCTTTCTTTTACTTCTTTTATTAATTTATGAATATCTCCATCTAATTCTGGAAAATTTAGAGTTAAACTCGAAAGCTTATTTACTATAGCGTCTAAAACTAAATAGTCTCTAAACCATCTATTATTTGCAGGAACAATAATCCAAGGAGCTTTATCTGTACTACAATTAGAAAGCACATCACTATAACATTTTTGATAGTTATCCCAATATTTTCTCTCTCTTAAATCTGCTGCAGAAAATTTCCAATGTTTTTCTGGTCTTTTTAGTCTGTTCTCAAGTTTCTTTTTTTGAAAATCCTTTGATATATGTAAAAAGAATTTTAGTATAATAGTATCATTTTCAGTGAGATATTTTTCAAACATATTTATTTCATCAAATCGTGAGAAAGCTTTTTTCGTATCAATGGTTTCATGAACTCTTGTAACTAAAACATCCTCGTAGTAAGATCTGTTAAATATTGTTATATTACCTTTCTTAGGAGTCTCCTTATGAACTCTCCAAAGATAATCATGGCTTAATTCTTCATCTGAGGGTTCTTTGAAGCTTTTAACATTAAAACCATTTGGGTCAACTCCTGTAAAAGCTTTTTTTACAGTTCCATCTTTACCGCTGCAGTCCATTCCTTGTAATACTATTAGCATTGAATATTTTTTGCATGCGCAAAATATATTTTGCAATTCTATAAATTTTTTCTGTAAATTTAAATAGTCTTCATAAATATCCTCTCTTGATAAATTTTCTGTGTCTTCAGGATCGAAATTTGTTACATCAAGTTGTCTTTTTGAATTAATAATAAATTTTTTTAACATTTGTATTCCTCCTCGGATTTTATGCAATATTAACTTTTCTTACATAATCATATTCTGTTAGTTCTAAAATAAGTTCATCATTGGTTCCAGTTTTTAGTGGCATAATAGCCATTGATATTATTATGTTGCATTCATCTTCTTTGTTTATTTCAGTGTTTAAAATATCTAAGTTTTTGCTCTGTATTTTGTTTAATACATTTTTTATGTTACTATTGTTCGGACCTTTGCTATTTATTATTATTTGGATATCAAAACTTTCTTTTGTTTTGTATTTATGGATCCTTTTATCAAATTTAAATAAGTCAATTAAAATTATGTATATAATAAGAGTTACTAATATTGATTGAAAATATAAACCACTTCCAATAGCAAGTCCAACGCAAGCAATAAACCACATACTAGCAGCGGTAGTAAGACCAACAACAGATCTACCTTCTTTTATTATACTTGCCATTCCTAGAAAGCCTATTCCAGATATAACCTGAGCACCTAGCCGCATAACATCAGAATTTGAATTATTAATGAGGTTATAATCTATTGAGGTTATTTGTACAAGAGCAGAACTTACACAGACAACTATATGAGTTCTAAGCCCAATGGACATACCTTTTCTCTGCCTTTGCTGTCCGATTAGTCCACCTAAAAAGCAGGCCAGTATTATTTTTATAAAATCATGAAAATATAGCATAGATTGCACCTACCTTTTAGTGCTTGAAAATTTGTAATTATCAGTTTAATAGTATGATAGCACGATTAAGAGGAAAATGGAAATATTATTATACTTTGGCTAATAAATTAAGTTATAATTATATATTATAGAACATTTTAAAGTATACAAGTGAATTAAGGGGAGAAATATGAATAATAGAGAAATTGTTTTAATTACAGGAGCATCCAGTGGAATTGGTTATGAAATGGCTAAGATATTTGCTATGCATAAATATAACCTTATTTTAGTAGCAAGAAGTACAGATAAGCTAAGGGAAATTGCCAATAAACTTACCATTAAATATAAAATAAAGACTTACGTAATAAGGGAGGATCTTTCAAAAATAGATAGTGCAAAAAAAGTTTTCGAAAAAGTTTTAGATATGGGACTTAAAGTTGATATTTTGATAAATAATGCAGGGGTTGGCAAAGTAGGATTGTTTCATGATATGAAAAT
>JAQUXS010000016.1 GCA_028692255.1 Clostridium sp. | reverse complement strand
AAATATAAAATACTTATTACTGCATCTATTACAAATAATCTTTGAATAAATTGAAGCAAAGAATTAAACTGAGTTGTTCCCATTAAATATGTAGGTTCAAGTATTTCATAAATTATTATTGACACAATAAAAATACCAGCATATATCATTAATAATTTATCATTAATATACAAAGTAGCCATAGCTACTCCTCCTAAATATACTATAAAAAATTTAGGATCAGCTTTTAAGGAATATAATAAATAAAAACTAGCATAGATAGGTACAAGACATATGCATGCTCCTCTAATGATTTTTTTAATTGGTAAGAAATAAAAAATTGTTCCTATAATTCCTGATATTGTAAGCACAATGACAACGTCAATTTTAGCTGTTCCGTAAAGAACTAAATTTTCAATTGACAATACAATACAAACTGCCCATAAAATCATTAAATTAACTTTATTAATATTACCTGGTTCAAACTTATTTGAATAATTGTCCATTTCATAACTGCCTCCTATTTTTGAAAATTCTACATATTTAATTATAAACTACTAATTTATCATATTCCATACAACATTAGTAGTTTTTATAATAAATTTATTCCTTTTGTCTTAATTTTTTCCTTTTTATTTCTTGATTTTTACTAAAAAAAATAGCTGGTGCACTATTTTAGTGCACCAGCCATAATTATAATTAATATACTTTTGCTTCTTCTTCGCCTTTTACTACTCTAAGACCGCCTTTTGCTAAAGCTAACATTTCATTTTCACCAGGATAAATAACCACAGGTGCTATAAAAGAAACCATATCTCCTATTTCCCCTGTAATTGTTTTATTATAAGCTATTCCTCCTGTTAAAATTATTGCATCAACTTTTCCTTTAAGTGCTGCTGCACCTGCCCCTACTTGTTTGCCTATTTGATATATAAATGCATCATATATAAGCTTACATTCTTTATCGCCTTTATCTGCTTTATCCGCTACTACTTTAAAATTATTAGTATTAAGATATGCTACAACGCCGCCTCTTCCATTTATCCTTTTTTTCAAATCTTCCTTTGATATTTTTCCACTAAATGCAAGCTCAACCAATTGGTCAACTGGAAGACCTCCACTTCTCTCTGGTGAAAAAGGTCCATCTCCATTAAGTGTGTTGTTAACATCAATTACTTTTCCTCCGCTGTGAACACCTACAGATACTCCTCCACCCATATGAACCACAACTAGATTTAAGTCTTCATATTTTTTACCTATTCTTTCAGCATAGGCTTTTGAAACCGCTTTTTGGTTAAGGGCATGAAATATACTTTTCCTTGGAAGTTCAGGAAGTCCGGAAATCCTTGCAATAGGTTGCATTTCATCAACTGTTACAGGATCAACTATAAAAGCAGGTACATTTATCATATTTGCAATTTCATTTGCTATAATTCCTCCAAGATTTGATGCATGCTGTCCTTGAACTCCAACTTTTAAATCAGAAAGCATTTTGTCGTTAACTGTATATGTGCCACTTACTATTGGTTTTAAAAGTCCACCTCTTCCAACAACTGCATCGAAGTCACTTAATTTAAAATTATTTTCTTTTAGAACATCAAGTATTACGTCTTTTCTAAAATTAAACTGATCATATATTGTTTTATATTCAGCTATTTTGTCGGCAGAATGTTTTAAATTTGACTCAAATATTTCCTTGTTATCTTCAAAAACTCCAATTTTTGTTGATGTTGAACCAGGGTTAATTATAAGTAATTTATACATAACATAACCGCACTCCTTTAATTTTATTTATGACTTGCAAATAATGACGCAAGAGCAATTGAGTTCATTTTTGTTTCATGACTATCCGCTCTTGAAGTAAGTACAACTGGTGCTGAAGTTCCTACAAGCAAGCATCCATTTTTAGATTTTGTAGTATATGTTAACGTTTTATACATAACGTTTCCAGTCTCAATATTAGGAAGCAGTAATATGTCCGCTTTACCAGCAGCTTCACCTTTTATATTCTTGTGTTTTGCAGCTTCTTCACTAAGTGCATTATCAAGTGCATATGGTCCATCAACTATACATCCTTTAAATTGACCTCTTTCACTCATTTTTGATAATATTGCTGCATCTACTGTGGCAGGCATATTTTCATTTACAACTTCTACTGCACATATTGGAGCAACTTTTGGGCACTCTATTCCAATTGAATGTGCAACCTCTACTGCATTATTTATTATAGAAACCTTGTCCTTTAATGTTGGATACATGTTAAAGGCTACATCAGTTAAAAATAATAGCCTATCAAAAGCTTCTGTTTCAAAAACGGCAACATGGCTCATAAGCTTTCCAGTTCTAAGTCCAGTTTGCTTATTAAGAACTGCTCTTAAAAAAGTAGCTGTATTTACAAGTCCTTTCATAAGCATATCTGCTTGTCCTTTTGAAACAATTTCTACTGCTTTTGAAGTAGCCTTTCTTACATCTGGCTCATCCACAATTTTAAAATCATTTATATCCATTCCAATTTTAAGAGCTATTGAAACTATTTCATCCTTGTTTCCTACTAATATTGCATTTGCAATATCATTCTTCTTAGCGTCATTTACAGCTTGAAGTACGGCTGCATCTTGTGCCACTGCTACTGCTACTGTCTTGATTTCATTACTTTTTACCTTTAAAATAATCTCCTTAAAGCTTTTTATCATTAAGTGCACACCTCTTTCTTAAAATTTTATTATATACGATGTCCAAACTTAAAAGCATTACATATATATTTTAGCAAAAATTTAACAATAAATGTGGTTTTTCAGAAAATTCATACGATATTTTTATTTATTTTTATATGTTTTTATTATAACTTCTGCACATTTTAGTCCGTCAACTGCTGCAGATATTATTCCCCCTGCAAATCCTGCTCCTTCACCAGATGGATATAATCCTGCTGCTGAAATACTTTCCAAACTATCATTCCTCATTATTCTAACAGGTGCCGAAGTTCTTGATTCAATTCCTGTTAAAATATTGTCATTATCACTAAATCCTTTTATTTTTCTATTAAAACTATCCATTGCTTCTCTCATGGAAGCTGTTACATAGGATGGCAAACATTTAGATAAATTTGTAAGTTCATATCCTGGTTTGTAACTTGGATTTACAGATTTAATTTTTTTACTTGCAGTATCCTTTAAAAAGTCCCCTACGAGCTGAACTGGTGCATTATAATTGTCTCCTCCTGCATTAAAAGCAAGTCCTTCATAATATCTCTGAAATTCCATTCCAATAAGAGGATAATTTAAATTAAACTTTTTATCAAATTTAGAGCTTTCATTTTTAAAGTCCTCTGGTGTAACAGATACCACAATAGCAGAATTGGCATTTTCTGAATCTCTCTTATAATTGCTCATTCCATTTGTAACAAGCCTTTTATCTTCTGAGGAAGCATTTACCACTTTTCCTCCTGGGCACATACAAAAACTGTATACAGCTCTTTTAGTATCTTTACATGTATATGTAAGCCTGTAATCTGCTGCACTAAGCCTTGGATGATTTGCATATTTTCCATATTGATTTTCATTTATAAGACTTTGAGGATGTTCTATTCTAGCACCAATTGCAAAAGGCTTTGCTTCAATTGCTATTTTATTTTTATAAAGCATTTCATAGGTATCTCTAGAACTATGTCCTATAGCCAATATTAGCGCTTCACATGGAATTTCTTCTCCATTTACAATTATGCTTTTAATCTTCCCATCTTTTACCACAATATCTTCTAGCTTACTATTAAATTTAATTTCAGCTCCAAGTTTTATCATATATTCCCTTATGTTTTTTACAACACCTTTTAATACGTCTGTCCCTATATGTGGTTTACCTTCATATGATATTTCACTTGGCGCTCCAAATTTTACAAATTCATTGACAATAAAAGAACATCTCTTGTCTTTTATTCTAGTTGTAAGTTTTCCGTCTGAAAAAGTTCCTGCTCCACCTTCACCAAACTGAACATTGGATTCAGTGTTAATTGGAGCTCCTTTCCAAAATCCTTCAACTGTTTTCGTTCTATTTTCTATATCTTCTCCTCTTTCAATTACAATTGGATTATAGCCTTTCTTTGCAAGTAAAAGTGCAGCAAACATTCCACAAGGCCCCATTCCAACAACAACAGGTCTGTGCATAAGTTTTTCATTTCCAAAAGGTATTTCCTCTTCTTTAAATTCTTCCTCATACCTTACATCATTATTATTAATTCTTTTAACTATCTTTTTTTCATTATCCATTTCCACTATTACTGAATAGTTAAATCTTATTAAATTCTTCTTTCTTGCATCTATGGATTCTCTAAGTATTTTAAAATTCCTAATATTATTTTTAGAAACTTTAAGTTTTGAAGCAGCTTTTTCAGTTAAAATTGACATATCTTCTTCTATATTTAAAACTAAATTGTTTATTCTTATTGGCATTATTTACCTCCGGCATTTGTGAATTTACTTTTCTCTATTGGTACTGTGAGTTTTATCTTAGAAGGACTAACAGACACATATGGCACTGTTTTCCCTGTTTTATCAATAGCTTTAAGCATTCCAGTCATATCTGTATCTGAAGATAAATTCTCCACATTTACAGTTGAAACAACTGCATTTACCATGTTAACATATTTACTTGCACCATTTACATTTGCATTAGTTTCACTAAAAATAGGGTTTTCATAAGAATATCCTATTTTAGGATTACCACTATATCTTATTTTTATAGGAAATGTTTTGCTCTTTTCTTTGTCTAACTGAACATCTATCCACATATCCCCGCTGTTTTCTACGTTTACACCATCTGGGTACGAATTAATCTGAACAGGTATTTTATTTCCCCCTTCTTTTAATACATATGTACTCATATCAGCTATTATTTTAAAGTCACTTGATTTAAGCTTTAACATGTTTAGATCAGTTGTTCTTACTGTTATTGGTACAGAAAATTTTTGGTTTGGCAAAAGAACAAGTTCAGATTGCGATAGTACATAAGTATTTGTGAGTTTTACAGGTACTGTCTTTTTATGTGAACTTATAGGATTTTCATAATTTGAAACGTAGAGCCACATACAAAATGCAGCGATTACAGAACAAATTTTTATTATTATTTGCCTATTATTTTTCTTTTCCACTTTTGCACCTTCCCTTTAAATGAACCCTTTTTTGCAAATCTTATAAGAAATATTCTCATCAAAGTAGCCTTTAATTTTTCTTTGGTATATTCTCTTGTGAGCTTACCATTTATAGCAAGAGATACAACTCCTGTTTCTTCAGATACAATTATCACAAGTCCATCACTATTTTCTGAAATTCCTATACCTGCTCTGTGTCTTGTGCCAAGCTTTTTATTTATATCATAATTTGAAGAAAGTGGCAAAAAGCATCCTGATGCAACTATTCTGTCATTTCTTATTATAGTTGCCCCGTCATGAAGAGGTGTATTTACTACAAATATATTTTCTAAAATAGCAGATGATACAACAGAATCTATTTTGGTTCCAGTACTTGCAATGTCTTCTAATTTTGTTCTCTGTTCAATTATAATAAGTGCCCCTGTTTTAGATTCCTTTAGATTAAAAACTGCATTTGTTATTTGATTTATTACTTCTTCTGTTTTTTCTTTATCCTCAAAAATATGTACATCATTAAAAGCACTTCTTCCAAGGTGCTCTAACGCCTTTCTTATTTCCGGTTGGAAAATTATAATCATTGAAAGCACGCCAATAGTTATAGTCCTTTGCAAGATCCAATTTAGCATCGTAAGATGTAAAAAATTACTTATTGGTAGAAGTAAAATTACAAGGAGCATACCTTTTAAAAGCTGTTCTGCCCTAGTTTCTTTTATAAGCATATAAACTTTATAAAATATATATGAAACAACTAAAATATCTAAAACAGATGATATATTCATTGTTTTTACTGCATCAATTATTAAATTTATATTATCCATATTTTCACTCCTCGCTAATTAAAGCTCTTAATTAATTATACACTATGAAATTTTAATGTGAATATATGATAAATCAATTTTTAGTAAATTTTCATAAACTAAAATGTATATTTGCCTTACAAGCTTAATATTTTATTATATAAGCAAATATTTATTTAACTACATGTTCAATGATCAATTAAAGTTATAAGGGAGGTTTTCAATTTTATGGATGAAAAAAAATCAAAGTATATTGTAAGAGGCTGCATTGTTTTAATTATACTTACTATATTTATTATTGCCTTTGGACTTTTTATATTGAATAAAAATAATGGGTATAAAAATGAATTAAGTTCTTTTGTAAGCAGTATAACCAAAATAAACGAAAATACTTGTTCTATAATTAGTGGACATACTATTAATTCAAAAACTGCATTAAACCTTTTACCTAAAACTATAAATTCCCTTTCAAAAGTTAATAACGATATTTCTGCATGCAAAGTAAATGATAAAAATAAATATGGCTTAGAAAGCCTAAAAAATGGTATTAAATATAATATATTAATGTACAAGCAACTCTTATCTTTAATAAAAAATCCTTACGCTTCTGATGCAGAAATTTCAGTTAAAAATTTATATAAATATAAAAACAGTTGTGATAGCTATTATGAAAACATTAAATCTAAAGATAATCATTTTATTCTCCCTTATAAAAATACAATCATAATACATAATTGTGAAAACTTAATTTCAAATTTAATGATTGCTAACAAAGAAAAGGAAATTTTAAACACACAAAACATTGAGTTTCAAAATGAACTTCAAAATATTCTTAGTGATTTTAAAAATACAAAATGTGATTTATCTTACTATGCCAAAAGTGCCAGAGCAAATAAGATTTCTTATGATAATGCAATTTCAAAAGTAGATGAAAATACAGATAAATTTAACAACCTTCAGCAGCAATTTGCACAAATTTCTGTTCCTAAAAATAATTTGAAAATATATAGTATGTTTAAAACCATATTAGAGGATTATGATTCATATCTAAAAAGTTTTACTAAAGCTTTAATTTCTGAAAAAAGCAGTGCATATTCAGAAGGTGAAATTGACTATAGCAGTATTTACAAAGATTCAAATAAAAAACTTTCAAAGATGAATAAAGATTTTGCAGTACTTGTAAAAAACTACAACAATTTTACCAATAATGCTTTAAATTGAAAAATTTATTATAGTTTGCATTATTTTTTTTTTACGGGTACAATATATTCAGCCTAAATTATACGGGGAAACCAAGTTTTGGGGTGAATCGCTTTATGCGTAGGTTATGCCTTTACCGAATCCGTCAGCTAACCTCGTAAACAAAAGGAGGAATTTCAATGAAAAAATTTATTTGGGCCATTTTATGTTTATGCTTTGTGTTTTTTGAGCTTTCACCGAAAATTACTGTAAATGCTGTAGCTATAAATTGCAACACTCTAGCTTCTTCTCCTAGAGTGGAAAATAAACCTGTAAAACTATATAAAGAAAAATCAGATACTGTTGCAGTATTTAACAGTAATGGTACACCACTAAATGTAACATCTAACGATGTTGATCTTATGGCAAAAGTAGTCTATAAAGAAAGTAATGCTGAGCCTTATGAAGGAAAGATTGCAGTGGCTTCTGTAATTTTAAATAGACTAAAAAATAGAGAATTTCCTAAAAGCGTAGATGGTGTAGTCAAGCAAAGATATGCTTTTTCCTGCGTTATTGATGGTAAAATAGATGCAGCACCTAATAAAAGCTGTTATGATGCCGTTTATGATGCACTAAATGGTAAAGATCCTACATCCAATGCACTGTACTTCTATAACCCTAAACTTTCCAGTTCAGGCTGGATGAATACTGTAAAAAAATATAATGTAAAATTTATAGGTAACCATGTATTTTTTATAGCTGACTAGTGTAAGTTAAAAGCAAAAGGATAAAGTTTCAATACAACTGTAATTTTAATTGCAGTTAATGAAACTTTATCCTTTAAAAATGTCTAATCATCAATATATTTTACTGCATTTAACGCAGCTACTTGCCCTTCACCAGCACTTTTCATATATTGATATGGCTTTCCAGTACAATCTCCTGCTGCAAAACACCCTTCTATATTTGTCTCCATATTTCTGTTAACTGTTATATAGTTATTATCAACCTGAAGTCCTGGTACAAGCTGAGAAGGTGCCATACTTTCCCTCAATATAAAAACAGCATCTGTTAATATTTCACTGGATTTTAGCTTAATCTTTTCAACTTTTTCGTTTCCCTCAATTTCAACAGGTACATCGTCTACAATTTCTATATTGTCACTTAACTTATACTCTTCTTTATATCTTGGCAGATAATAAACTTTTGAAGCCATTTCGCTTACATAATTTGCTTCACTTTCAGCTTCCCTTGTATATCCTACTATTGTAACAATTTTATTCTTGTAAAGAGGTGCATCACATGTTGCACAGTACCCAACTCCTTTTCCAAGAAGTTTTTCTTCCCCTTCAATTGGTTTTGTAAATTGGATTCCTGTAGCAAGTATAATTGTCTTTGCTTCATAAGTTTTTTCATTTACCATAAGAGCAAAATAATCTCCCATGGCATAAACAGCATTAATTCTCTCTTCTTTTATTTCAATTTCCATATCTTCTATATGGTTTTTAAACTTTTTTAAAAGCTGCTCTCCTGTTATACCGTATAAGCCAAGATAATTATTAATTTTAGGTGCTTTCTTCAATTTAAAACTTAAATCTTTACTTCCAAATAAAATCACATCTTTATTTCTTATTTTGGCATTAACAGCAGCAGATAAGCCTGCAGGACCAGTTCCTATTATTGCAATATCGTAGCGAAAACCCATTAAGACATCTCCTTACTGCTTTATTAAAATTATTGTAATTAAATATATTTTTCGATTTCTCCCTTTAGTGAAGCCTTTGGTCTAAAACCAACAAGTGTCTGTGCTACTTTTCCATCTTTGAATATAATAACTGTTGGTATACTTGCTATTTTAAAGCTAGAAGCTACTGCTGGGTTGTCATCTACATTTACTTTTATAAATTTTGCACTGTCTCCCATTTCTTCTGAAATCTCTTCAATTACAGGTCCTAACATCTTACATGGACCGCACCATGAAGCCCAAAAATCTGCAACTACTGTACCGCTGCCTATTGATTTATTAAAATCATTTTCGTTTACATTAATAACCATAAATTTTCCTCCTTCTTATACCCCCTACGGGTATCTCATAAATTAATTATATTATTTATTCTATTATAAGTCAATAAACTTTAATATTAATTATTACCATTAAGTATAGCTTTTATGTTTGAATTATTGTAAATAGAATTAGGATAATTATTACTTAGTTTTGAAGCATATTGTTTAGACTTTGATGCATCAACATTCTTATATATAATTGCTAATTTATAAAGTACAGTTTCTTCATAATCCTTTGATTTATAGTTGGCATTATAAAATTCATAATATTTAAGTGCATTTTCATAATCTTTTTCATTCTCGTAACTAAACGCAGTAAAATACACTATATGTGGTGTTAAATAGCTGCTGCCTGAATAACTGTAAGCTTTTAAATATTGATCTATTGCATTTTTATAATCATTGTTACTAAAATAATTAGTTGCATTTTTATAAAAGTACTGAGTTCCTTCTGATTGAAGTTCATTTTCACCTTGCACTAATATTTCTTTGTCATTAGTTGAGATTTCTTTATTTTTAAATTCATTGCAATAAGTATATAATTTTTCAAAATCCTTTTTATCAAGTGCATTTTTAAAATCTTCATATGGGAATTTAGTATTTAAAGACTCTTTACTTTTATTTTTACTTTTACTTTTATCCACATTTTTTTTATTATTTATAATAACATTGTTCGTTTTTTTGCTGCTTTTATTGTTTATAACTTTTTTATCCCTTAAAATATAGATTCCACTTAAAATAAATATTGCAATTAACAAAATTGATGATACTAATTTAACATATTTTTTATTATTTTTTATTATTCCATATTGATTAAGAAGTTTTGTATTTTTTAGAGCTTCTTCATTTTTCTTATCAAGTTTTTTAACTTTATTAAGGCAATCAATTGATTTTTTAAATTCACCTTTTTTCATATAACAAATACAAAGATAATTGTTTACATTAATTGAATTATAATCACTTTCACTGCACCCTAGAAGCAAATTTAGTGCTTCATTTATATTAACTTTCTTTATAAGATTAACTGCTTTAACGTAATCTTTAAACCTTTCTTCGTCAGCATCTAACCCCTGCATATACTTTTGTGCAATGCTGTCATTATTTTCTCTTGCGTTTAACCTCCATAATGTTTTTGCATTTACAAGATCACCTTTTAAGTAATATAAAAGTCCCTTTAAATCTATTGCAGGAATATTTTTTATGTTTGCTGCAATACTTTTATTACAAAATTCCAAAGCTTTATCAATATACCCATTTTCATAGTATTTCATTGCTCTGTAATAATATTTTTTAGACTTTTCCATTTTTTCTCCTTAGCAAATTAAAATTTAATACACATTTAAATTATCGTAATTTATATTTTGTTATTAAACAATTTAAAAATAAAAAGTGACACGAAAGCCGCATCACTTTTTATTATAATATATAAATTTTAAAATCAGAATGCAAATTTAATTTAGTTGTTCATAATGTATTTCTTTGCACTTAATATTGATGATGCACTCATTGAGAATTCATCAAGACCATATTCTACAAGTGTTGGAATGGCTTTTTCATCTCCAGCCATTTCTCCACACATTCCACACCATTTTCCTTCTTTATGTGCAGCTGCTATAGTTCTCTTTATAAGAGCTAAAACTGCTGGGTGCATTGGATTGTATAGATAAGAAACTTTTTCATTCATTCTATCTGCTGCAAGTGTATATTGTATTAAGTCATTAGTTCCTATACTAAAGAAATCAACGTGTTTTGCAAGTTCATCAGCCATAACAGCAGCTGCTGGTATTTCGACCATTATTCCTGTTTCAACATTTTCATTAAACTCTTTTCCTTCAGCTTTAAGTTCACCCATACATTCTTTAAGAACTTCTTTTGCTTGCAAAAATTCTTCAAGCGATGATATCATAGGGAACATTATTTTAAGATTTCCAAAAGCTGATGCTCTTAAAAGTGCTCTTAATTGTACTTTAAATATATCTTTTCTTCCAAGGCAAAGTCTTATAGCTCTAAATCCAAGGAATGGGTTCATTTCTTTTGGTAATGGAAGATAAGGAAGCTTCTTGTCTCCACCAATATCTAGTGTTCTTATAACTACAGGTTTCTTTTTACCAATCCTTGTAACTACTTCTTTATATGCATCAAATTGATCTTCTTCTGTTGGCATTGTATCTCTACCCATATAAAGGAACTCTGTTCTAAATAGTCCTACTCCATCTCCACCATTTGCAAGAATTGCTGCTACATCGGCTGCTTTACCAATGTTTCCACAAACTTCGACTCTCTTTCCTGCTTTTGTTACTGTTTCTTTATCTATAAGTTTTTTAAGTTCTTCTCTTTCTGCTTCAAACTTTTTCTTCTTTTCAGTATATTCTTTTACAGTTTTTTCATCAGGGTTAATTAGTGCAACACCTTCTGCACCATCAACTATAATAAAATCACCATTTTTTGCACTTGTAGTTATATCTTTTAATCCGACAATTGCTGGTATTTCAAGAGTTCTTGCCATTATTGCACTGTGTGAAGTTCTTCCACCTATATCAGTTAAGAAACCTATTACTTTATCTTTATCAAGTTGAGCTGTATCTGATGGTGTTAAATCATGTGCAATAAGTATTGTGTTTTCTTTTAGATTATCCATTCCACCATTGGCATTTCCAACAAGGTTTGCTATAACCCTTTTACCAACATCTTTAACGTCTGCTCCTCTTTCTTTCATGTATTCATCTGTCATCTTATCAAATATACCCATGTACATTTCTATAACATCTGAAACTGCTTTTTCAGCATTTAATGATTCTGATTCAACTTTTCCTGTCATTGCTCCTGTGAATTCAGGGTCATCTAAAAGCATCATGTGACTTTCAAAAACTGCAGCTTTATCTTTACCTACTTCTTTTGCTGCTTTCTCTTTGATTTTTGCAAGCTGTGCTTTAGAATTTTCAATTGCTTTTTCTAATCTTGCTTTTTCTGCATCTATATTATCAACTTTTTTATCTGTAATCTCTACCTTAGTATCTAATTTTATAAAAGCATTTCCTATTGCATATCCTTTTGATGCTGCTATTCCTTTTTTCATAACATTTCCTCCCAATAGTAAAATTCATTCGTACAAGTATAATACTAGCAAGAACCGTGCCAACTTTAATTCTATGTTAAAACGCCTTAAAAATAAAGTTTTTTTAGCATAGGTAACATTTACTTAAAAATGGCTTGATAAATTTTATCAACCTATTTTCACTAAATTTTGTATAATAGCTGGATTTATAGTGAATTTAATAGTAAAATGTAGTTGATAAAAAATATCATATAATATAACACTTATTGATATTTTTTATCATTAATTTGAATTTTATACTTATTGATTTGAAACTAAATTAAAACTTATTAAAATTTTTTTATAAAAAACTGTATATTTTAATATTTTCTATATCAAACGTCTTATAATTTTAAGGAGACATTAATATGTTTAAAAATTGTATTGCAGTAAACTCCAAAAATGGAATACACACAAGAATTGCAGCTATGATAGTACATAAATCCTCACTTTTAAAAAACAAATACGGTGTAAATCTATATATAAAAAAAATAGGTTCAGGCGAACCACTGGCTGTAAGTATGCTTGCGCTAGTTTCACAAAAAATACAAAATGGTGAGCTAATAGAGGTCTCCTGTAAAGAAGACTCTGCAGATGCACAAAAAGCCGTATTATCACTTTGCCATTTTATTAACACAGGACTTGAAAAGAATGAAACGCCTATGTCGAATCTCGACGAAATAATAGAGCAAAATACCATCGCAAATGAACAAGTGCTTGAAAATATACCTATTGGCATAATAGTAATAGATGCAAATTCATACATTACATCTATGAACCAATATGCTTTAAACATAGTTGAAAAAAATACATCAGAAGTACTTGGACAGCCTATTAATTTAATTATTCCAAATACAAAGCTTCCAGGTGTTATTTCCAGTATGAAAAAACAACTTGGCAAAATGCAGCATATAAATAAAAAAATAATCATAACAAATAGATCACCTATAATTTCAGCTGGTGAAGTTATTGGTGCTATTGGAGTTTTTCAAGATATTTCAGAGTTAATAGGAATGAAAGAATTAAATGAAAAATTCAAAAAAATACTTGAAACCTCCCATGATCTTATTTGTTTTGTAGATGAGAATCGAAAGATAAGCTATATTAATCCTGCTTATGAAGAAAATTTTAATGTTAAAAGTTCAAATGTCCTTGGAAAAGATTTAGTTAAGCTTTCTCCTAAAGGTTTTAGAATGGGCGTCTTTAATTCAAAAAAACCTATTAATAATAACCTTTATTGTAAAAATGATGTTGAAATAATATCTACTATAGAACCTATTTTTATTGATAATGAATTTAAAGGCGTGGTATCTATATCAAAAACAGTTAATGAAATAAAAGAAATTGCTGCAAAACTAGAAAAATCTGAAGAAGAATTAAATTATTATAAAGAAGAATTAAAAAGACACACTATGCTAAATGGAAATTTCACAAATATAATAGGAAATTCAAGTTCTTTAAAAGATGCTCTTATAATTGCAGACAAGGCTTCTTCTACAACATCAACTGTTTTGATAAGAGGAGAAAGTGGAACTGGAAAAGAACTTGTTGCAAAAGCAATACACAATAACAGTGACAGAAGCGATAAGCCTTTTGTTAGAATCAACTGTGCATCTATTCCTGAAAACCTATTTGAAAGTGAACTTTTTGGTTATGAAAAAGGAGCTTTTACTGGTGCTATTAAAAACAAGCCTGGTAAATTTCAAATAGCAGATGGTGGCACAATATTCCTTGATGAAATTGGAGACCTGCCAAAACCAATGCAGGTAAAACTTTTAAGAGTTATACAGGAAAGAGAATTTGAAAGTGTTGGTGGAATTGTTACTCACAAAGTAGATGTTAGAATAATAGCTGCTACAAATAGACATCTTGAAGAGATGCTTAAAACTGGTGAATTTAGAGAAGATCTATATTATAGACTTAACGTTATAACAATTACCCTTCCTCCACTTAGAAAGAGAAAAGAAGACATAAATTTACTAGTAGCACATTTTATAGACAAACTATGTAAAAAACTAAATAAGCACATAACTTCTATAGATACCAATTGCCTTGAGTTTCTTCAAAGTTATCATTGGCCTGGTAATATAAGAGAACTTGAAAACATAACAGAAAGAGCTATAAATATGTGCGATACAGAAACCATAACTATAAATGATCTTCCAATATATATAACCAATATAAAACCTGGTAAAAGCAAACTTATAAATTACAGAGACAATGATGATCTTAAAAAATTAGAAGACTATGAAAAAGAACTCATAACCATAGCAATGAAAAAATATAAAAGCTATAACAAGGTTGGGAAAGTTCTTGGCATAACTCATAGAACTGTGTCACTTAAATGTAAGAAATATGGAATAGAAAAAACAGATGACAATTAAAAGAGGCTGTGGCACTAAAAACAAGTGCCACAGCCTCTTTAATTGATTTCTATTCAGTTACTTCCTTCTTTAATAGTGAAAGAACTACACCTGTTACTATAGTACCTGCTATTAAAGCAATTAAATATCCACCAAGATTTGTTACAACATTTGGTATTGCTAAAACCCATACTCCACCATGTGGAACTGCAAGTTTACATCCAAATATCATTGATATTGCTCCTGCCACTGCAGAACCAGCCATAGTTGAAGGTATTACCCTTAATGGATCTGCTGCTGCAAATGGTATTGCACCTTCTGTTATGAAAGACACTCCAAGAGCCCATGCTGCTTTTCCTGCTTCTCTTTCTGATTCTGTGAATTTCTTTCTAGCTAATACTGTTGAAGCTAAAGCTATTCCAAGTGGTGGAGTCATTCCAGCTACCATAACTGCTGCCATTATAGGAGAACCACCTGCTACTATTGTACCAGTACCAAAAACATAAGCTGCTTTGTTAACTGGACCACCCATATCAAAAGCCATCATACATCCAAGAATTAAACCAAGTACTGCTGCATTTGTTCCTTGAAGTCCTTTTAACCAAGCTAGTAAAGCTGTATTTATAGCTATAAGTGGTGTACCTAATAAGAATAAATATATCAATCCGATTATTGCTGTTGAAAGTAAAGGTATAATTAAAACTGGCATTAAACCATCTAGTGCTTTTGGAAGCTTAATAAATTTTCTTATTCCTAAAACTATATAACCTGCTAAGAAACCTGTTATCAATGCACCTAAAAATCCACTAGTACCACTTGCAGGTGCTTTAGCTAAGAACTGTCCACTGAAAATTGCTCCGCTTGCAAAAGCTCCACCTACGAAACCAGCTGCAATACCTGGTCTGTCAGCAATTGAATAAGCAATATATCCTGATAAAACTGGAAGCATAAGTGCAAATGCGCCTTTACCTGTTACAAACAATGCTTCTGCAATAGTTCCAGGGCAATCAAAAACGTAAATTCCACCTAATGCAAAACCTAAAGCTATTAGAAGTCCACCTGCTGCAACAAATGGTATCATGAAGGATACACCTGTCATTAAGTGCTTATATACTCCTGTTTTTTCTTTCTTTTGAACCTTAGGCATTTCATCCTTTTTAACCGACTTCTTAGGTGCTTCTAATGAAAGAGCCTGTTCTATAAGTCCTTTTGCATCTTTAATAGCATCCTTTACAGGTACTTCTAGTAAAGGCTTACCCTCAAATCTTGACTTTTCTACATTTGTATCTGCTGCAATTATTACTGCATCTGCCTGTTCTACTTCCTGACTTGTTATAACATTTTCAGCACCTACAGAGCCTTGAGTCTCAACTTTTATTTCATATCCCATTTCTTTTGCTGCCATTTGAAGAGCTTCGGCAGCCATATAAGTGTGTGCAATCCCTGTTGGGCAAGATGTTACAGCTACTAATTTTTTCATATTAATCCCCCCTATAATTTACTTTCGTTTTAGTATATATATAATGATTATTAAAACGCTTTTATAAAATCTTCAAAAGTTTTTGAATCTAATATTGCCTGTCTTGTTTCTGTATGCATTAGTTTTCTAGATATTTCACTTAATGCTCTAAGATGATCATCACTTGATTCTTTTGGAACTGCTATAAGGAAAAATAAATGTGCAGGCTTGTCGTCCATTGACTTATAATCAATACCTTCTTTGCTAAGTCCAAACACAATTGATGCCTCGTTTACTGCATCTGATTTTCCATGGGGAATAGCTATTCCCATTCCTATTCCTGTTGAGAATTCTTCTTCTCTTTTTAATACAGCTTCTTTAAATACCTTTGCATCATTAACTTTACCATCATTAACAAGAATGTTTATCAGTTCGTCAAGAACTCCACTTTTATCCTTTGCCTTTAAATCAAATGTAACTCTGTTTTTGGAAAACATATCTTTTACTTCCATAATAATACCTCCATCTTTTGCTTTAATTTCAAATTTATATTTTAGGGTTTATTAGACCTTTATATCATAATTAGTATTTATCATCTCATTATTTTTATTCCCATTCTTCTATAAGGATCTAAATTTTCATCTGAAATATCACCTCCTGTAATTATTGAATATATACTTTTTATTGGACATATAAGTGAAAAACATACATTTTCAAATTTTGAGCTATCTGCAACAATTATTGGCTTTAATGATGATTTTATCATTGCCCTTTTACACTGAGCTTCTTCGTAATTAGGAGTTGTTACTCCCTGTTCTAATGAAATTCCATTAGCTCCTATAAATGCTTTGTCTACTCTAAAATTCTTTATGGTTGCTTCGCATATGCTTCCAACCATTGCTCTTGTATTTACTCTAAAATTCCCACCTGTGAGTATTAGCTCAATGTTTTTCCTCTCAATAAGTTCAGCTGCGATATCTATAGAATTTGTTAAAACTGTTATATTTTCAACTGTTATGTTCTTTGCTATTTCAAGAGTTGTTGTTCCTGAATCTAGCATTATTGTGTCTCCATTTTTAATCATTGCTGCTGCACTTTTTCCTATTGATTCTTTTTCATTACGCCTTTCATCTTTTTTCTGTAAAAAAGAAGGTTCAAAATTTGTAATATCTGTTTTAAGTGCACCTCCATGAGTTCTTTTTAAAAGTTTTCTACTTTCCATCTCTTGAAGATCTCTTCTAACAGTTGCTTCGGAAACATTAAAATAGTTTGAAAGTTCATTTACCTTTATGCTTCCTTTCTTTTGTATTATTGAAACAATCTCCAATTGCCTTTCTTCTGCAAACATATAACCACTCTCATTTTTGTATATTTGTGTTTCTTTCTTGTTTCTATATTTGTATTGTAAACATTTTCACGCATAATGTCAATACTTTTTTGCTTATTTATTTTTATTTTTGTAATTGTTTTCACGTTTGCACGTTTCTGTCCGCTTTTTTTACAAATAAAAGTAAAGAGTTCAAGGAATTAGTCTACTAATTCCTTGAACTCTTTTGAATTCTTTACATTATTAAAATCTTTTTGATTTCGAGCTTCACCTTTTACATTTGCTTGCATTTGTATTGCAATACGTAAATATTTAACTGAATTAGCCACATCACCTTTTCTACCATATATGCATGCCTTTCCATAATAACTCCACACAAAATTTTCTACTTGAAGTGCCTTATCATACCACATAAGTGCTTCATCATAATGTCCATATAATTCTAAAGCAAGTGCCTTATTATATCTTGCATAGCCATAATTAGGATTAATAGCAAGTGCTTTATCTATTTCTGCCATTCCACTATTAAAATTTTGTGTAGTTATACTGGAATAACAAGTGGCAATACCTTTTATAACATGTGCTCTAGCATTGTTCTCATTTGCTAAAAGAGCTTTGTTCTCATAATCTACTGCTTCATTATAATTGTATGCATTGTACGCTGTATAACCAGTTTCAGTTAAAACATCACTTTCTTTATTTTTTTTGTCTTGAGCAGTATTTTTATTTTTGGTAGCTTTCTTTTTATTACTTCCAACCTGTTTTATTTGAGTTTCATTGGTATTTGTTCCATTTAAAGTTTTTTTGTGATTTTGAAAATATGTATATCCTAAAATGAATATTCCAAACACGCAGAGAACACAAAAAACAGATAATTTTCTCCTGCTTTTTTTATTCATAAATTTCCTCCAAGGCCTCTGTTTTAGTTACTTTCACCATAAAATTCTTCTTTGTATTTTTTATATAAATCTTTAATGTATTTAATAATTTCATTCTGACTATGATTATTCTGTTCAATACAGTGAATTTCATCACCGCTACATACTAAGCATTTTTTCTCTTTTAATTTAAGTTTTGACCTACTTACACAATTATATTCACTATCATAAACTAATATATCTACAGCTGGTCCAAGTATATGTTTGTCCTCAACTTGAGCACACATCTCTTTAGTAGTATCAGCATCCATGTCAACAATCATATTTACAACCGGTCCACAAGTTGTTATTCTAAATATTTTGATGTCTATTTTTTCATTAAACATTTGATATATCACAGTTTCAATGCAATCAACTATATTCTTTGTAAAATACGTATCCTTATTTTTTATAAGACTAGTTACTTTGACAACTATGAGAGTTTTTCTATTATCCTTTATGAGATTTTTTTCAAAATCACAAAGTTTTTCTACCTTTAACTTTTCTAATCCTTCATAATTTTGATTCAATTTTTTTGAAGGCATACAATCCCTGTCCTCTCTTATATATGTTCCAAATATTCCTTTGGACCATTTTCATATAAATTATTTCCCTTGCTATCTATAACAACAATTGCAGGGAAATCCACGACTTTAAGTTTTCTTACCGCTTCAGTTCCAAGATCATCATAAGCAATCACTTTAGATTGCTTTATAGATTTTGCTATAAGTGCCGCAGCCCCTCCAATAGCTCCAAAATAGACAGCGCCATTCCTTTTAATAGCTTCTACAACTTCACTACTTCTTAATCCCTTTCCTATCATTCCCTTTAAGCCAAGGTCTAAAAATTTGGGAGCATAAGGATCCATTCTATAACTGCTTGTTGGTCCTGCAGATCCAATAACATTTCCAGGTTTTGCAGGTGCTGGTCCAACATAATAAATTACTTGATTTTTAAGATCAAAGGGTAATTTTTCATCTTTGTTAATAAGATCTGTAATTCTCTTATGAGCAGAATCTCTTGCTGTGTATATAGTTCCTGAAATTAGGACTCTTTCCCCTGCCTTGAGTTTCAAAACTTCATCTTCATTATTAAAAGGAACTGTAATTTTAATTTCCATTTAATTATTCCCCCTTAAAGTATAACCGTTTTATGTCTTGTAACATGACAACTAATATTTACTGCTACAGGAAGTCCACCTATATGCGTAGGATATTTTTCTATATTTACTGCAAGTGCAGTAGTTCTACCACCAAACCCTTGAGGTCCTATTCCAATTTTATTTATTTTCTCTAAAAGCTCATTTTCTACTTTTTCATAAAATGGATCCTCATTTATTGTGTCAATAGGCCTTATTATAGCTTTTTTTGCAAGTAATGCAACTTTTTCAAAATTTCCTCCTATACCAACTCCAACAACAATAGGAGGACATGGGTTAGGCCCTGCACTTTTTACTGTTTTAATTACAAAATCTTCTACACCACTAAGACCATCTGCTGGCTTTAACATTTTAATTTTACTCATATTTTCTGAACCTATACCTTTAGGTGCAACTGTAATCTTTAGTTTATCACCTTTTACTATTTCATAATTTATAATTGAAGGTGTATTATCATTAGTATTTGTCCTATTATTAAGAGGATCTGTCACAATTGATTTTCTTAAATATCCACTTTTATAACCTTTTCTTACGCCTTCATTTATTGCATCCTCTATAAGACTGCCATCTATATGTACATCTTGTCCTATTTCTACAAAAACGCAAGCAATTCCTGTATCTTGACATATAGGAACTCTTTCTTGTTTTGCAATTTTGCTATTTTCTATTATGTTTGAAAGCATGTCCTTGGCTATTGGAAATTTCTCTAAATTCTCTGATTTTTTAAGTGCATCTAAAATATCATTAGGTAAATCATAGTTTGCTTCCATGCATAATTTTTCTACTGCATTAGTTATTTCATTTGAATTTATCACTCTCATGTTTTCTCTGCCTTCCAACATATATTTTTGTATTTATTCTATTATATTACACCAATTATAATTAATTTTTCAACAATTAAATTTATTATGTAAAATTATTTATAAATAAACATTAAAATTCCCCGGGAAATATTCATTATTTTTGATTATTGTAGTACATTTTGATAGATTTAAGTAAAGACTCTGCTATTTTGTCTTGATAACTATCACTTTTTAATTTTTGCTCTTCATTATAATTTGATAAAAATCCACATTCTACTATAACTGCTGGAGTATTGCCCACATTTCTTAAAACTTTATATAAATTTAGTGCAGGTTTTTCAATTCTTCCACTGTCATCTTTTAAGTCATCTCTTAAATTTTCTTGTAGTATATGTGCAATTTTGCTACTTTCTGCATTATCTGCATACCACACTTGAGATCCATAATATTTTCTCTCTGGGAACATATTTAAATGTATACTCATAAACATATCACATTTACTTTCTTTTCTCATTTTGCATCTATTTTTTAGATCCTCAAGTTTTTTCTTTCTTATAGTGCCTTTTTCTTCATAAAGTCCCTTATCCTCTTCTCGTGTCATTTTCACAACATATCCGTCTTTTAGAAGCAATTTTTTGAGTTTTAATGATATTTTAAGATTTATATCTTTTTCAAGTGTTCCTCCCTTTGATGAAGCCCCCCCATCAATTCCTCCATGTCCGGGATCAATTAAAATTATCTCTTTGTCATTTTTTTTCGTTGATACTACTTGCTCTGCATATACATTTGAAACTGTGCATTGTAGCATAACTGCTGCAGCTATTAATATAGTAATTATATTTTTTTTGGTATATTTTTTCAAAACATTCACCCCAACAATTTCATTTTATAATGTTATTGTTGACAATTCCAAAGCTATATATGTATTTTTGCAAATAAAAAAAACATCTTTTTTAAGTCAGAATATATTTCTAACTTATTAAAGATGTAATATGTATTATAATTTATTTATTTTTCATTTTTATATAAATTTCAACATTAATGAAAGAACACTAGCAATTAGTGCACAACAAGGAATTGTTATTATCCATGCTAGTACTATTTCTTTTGCAAGAATCCATTTTACAGAGCTAAATCTCTGTGATGCTGCAACACCCATTATTGAAGTAGATATAATTTGAGTTGTACTTACAGGTGCATCCATAATAGTAGCAGTAAGTATAACTCCTGCTGCACTAGTCTCTGCTGCGAATCCGTTTACCGGTGCAAGCTTTGCCATGTTCATTCCCATAGTTTTAATTATCTTATATCCTCCAAAGGATGTTCCAAGTGCCATTGCAGCTGCACAAGCAAATTTTACCCATGTTGGCACAACAAAACTCTTTAAAAAGCCTGCACTTATAAGTGACATTGTTATTACTCCCATAGATTTTTGGGCATCATTTCCACCGTGATTAAGTGCCATAAACATAGCAGATGCAATCTGAGCTTTTGAAAAGAATTTTGAAACAAATGAAGGCTTGGACTTTCTAAGTATCCATTCAAGTAAAATCATAAATATGTATCCAAATAGAAATCCAAATATCGGTGATAATATAAGTGGTAAAATTACCTTTCCTAGGAAATTAGCCCAGTTAACCACAGAAAATGAAGTCTGATACACAATGGCTGCACCTATAAGACTTCCTATTAATGCATGTGAAGAACTGCTAGGTATTGCCGCATACCATGTAATAAGATCCCATATAATTGCACTCACTATAGCTACAATAATTACGGAAGGTGACATTAAAGATGGTGATACTATTCCATCGCCTACAGTTTTTGCTACCTTATCATTTATAAAAGCACCTAAAAGATTCATTGACGCTGACATAATTATTGCCCATCTCATACTAAGTACTCTTGTGGAAACTGATGTTGCTATTGCATTAGCACTGTCATGAAATCCATTTATAAAATCAAAGGTTAAAGCAAGTATTACAATTAAAACTGTTAAATAAATTATAGAGCTAGGCATTTTTCATAGCAACCCCTTCTATAATATTCGCAACCGTTTCGCAGGCATCAATAGTATTCTCTACACATTGAAATATTTCTCTCCACTTTATTACATCAATTATAGGTATATCAGCTACAAAAAGCTTTCTTACTACTTCTCTAAAGACACGGTCTCCCTCTTCTTCAAATTTATTTATTTCAATAATTATTTCAGAAAGTTTTTCATTATTTCTCATGTGTTTAAACTGCTTCATAAGTTCAATTATATCCTTACAAGCTTTAACTACAAGATCTATAAGAGGATATATGTCATCGGTTACCTTTGTAACATTAAACATAACAAATCTACTTGCACTTGCTTCTATAAAATCAACTATATCATCCATTTTTTTTGATATAGAATATATATCCTCTCTATCAAAGGGAGTTATAAAAGTTTTATTTAACTCGGACAATATATTATGCTGCTGATTGTCGCTTTCCTTTTCTTTATCTTTTATTGCTTTTAGTTTTTGTTCTGGATCTGACATATCTATTGCAAAGTCTCTAAATAATAGAGCTGTTTCATAAATTGTTTCCGAATTTTCTATAAATAAATCAAAGAATTTGTCATCTTTTGGTGATAGACTAAACATATCGTTCCTCCTGTATTAAAACTAATTTTTCAGAAAAAAATATAACATGTTGAGCATATATATCTAAAATTTATGTAAAATAATAAACTGTAACTTTTACTATACAATAAAAAAAGAGAGGACGCATCCCCTCTCTTTTGCTATCTCTTTGAGAATTGTGGAGCTCTTCTTGCTTTCTTAAGACCATATTTCTTTCTTTCTTTCATTCTTGGGTCTCTTGTTAAGAATCCAGCAGTCTTAAGTTCTCCTCTTAATGATTCATCAGCTTTTAATAGAGCTCTTGATATTCCGTGTCTAATTGCTCCAGCCTGACCAGTGAAACCTCCACCATTAACATTTACAAGTACATCAAATTTTTCTTTAGTACCAGTTAAAACTAATGGTTGGTTTACTATAACTCTTAAAGTTTCTAGTCCAAAATATTCTTCTATGTCTCTTTTATTTACTGTAACTTTACCTTCTCCAGGTACAAGTCTAACTCTTGCAATAGATTTCTTTCTTCTACCTGTTCCTATATATTGTACTTTTGCCATTTTAAATCCTCCTTCCAGTTAAAAAATTAATATCTTAATTTTAATACTTCTGGTTTTTGTGCTTCGTGATCATGTTCTGTTCCCTTATATACTTTAAGTTTTCTGAACATTTGTCTTCCTAATATACCATGAGGAAGCATTCTTCTAACTGCTTCTTCGAAAACTTTTTCTGGATTTCTTGCTATTGCGTCCTTATATGACATTTCTTTTAATCCACCTGGATAAAGTGAATGATGTCTGAACATTTTCTGATCTAATTTCTTACCTGTTAAAAGTATCTTTTCAGCATTTACAACAATTACATAATCACCAGTATCTACGTGTGGTGTATATACGGGTTTGTTCTTTCCTCTTAATATTGAAGCTATCTGACTTGCAGCTCTTCCTAGTGCTAATCCATTAACATCTACAACATACCATTTTCTTTCAACTTCGTTTGGTTTTGCAATGTATGATGATTTCATATTTTTTACCCTCCTGAACTTTACATAAATTACGTTCTATGTCAAAGATCCGGGGCTAGTGGATCTTTTAAAACAACGTTATACAAACATGATTATTATAATACAATCTGCCACGTGTGTCAATATTTTTATTAATAATAAACTTTTTCAAGACATAATCCAGATGCCGGCAGACATGGTCCGGACATAGTTCTATCTTTTGATAATATTATTTTTGGTATTTCACATGGATCAATTCTATGGAGTCCAACTTTAACTAATGTCCCCATAATAATTCTTACCATGTTATACAAAAATCCATCACCAGTTATATACACCATTATATACTCATTTACTATTAGAACATCAAGCCCTCTTATAGTTCTAATACTAGTTTTTGCACTGCCTCCGCTGCTTTTAAATGCAGAGAAATCGTATGTACCTATAAATTTTTTTGCTGCATTTTTTATAGCTTCTACATCCAGTTTTTTTCTAACATGATATACATAATTTCTATTTATAGCTGGTCTTTGCATTGAATTAAGTATGGTATAACTATAAGTTTTACCCTTACTTAGAAACCTTGCATTAAAATTTATATCTACTTCACAAGAATTAAGGATAACTATATCCTCTGGTAGTTTACCATTTAATATATCTCTAAATCTATCAGCTGGTATCTTTGAGCCTGTAAAAAAATTTCCAACAAATCCCCTTGCATGTACTCCGGCATCAGTTCTACTTGAACCTATAACTTTTATATCCTCACCTGTAACAGATTTTATTTTTTCTTCTAAAACCTGCTGTATTGTAATAGAATTTTTTTGTATCTGCCAGCCTGAATAATTTGTTCCATCATATTCCATTACAAGCTTTACGTTTTTCACTTTTTCACATCCTAAAATTAATATATAAATCTTGTTCCAACTGAAAATACCACTAAAATTAAAGTTACAAAACATGCCGCAGCATCTCTAAATCTTAACTTTAATATTTTCATTCTTGTTCTTCCTTCTCCTCCTCTATAACATCTAGCTTCCATTGCCATTGCTAGTTCATCAGCTCTTCTAAATGAGCTTACAAAAAGAGGGACAAGTACTGGTACAAGGCTTTTAGCCCTTTGAAATATATTACCTGATTCAAAATCTGCTCCTCTTGCCATCTGTGCCTTCATTATCTTATCAGTTTCATCTATAAGTGTTGGTATGAACCTTAGTGCAATTGTCATCATCATTGCAAGTTCATGGGCTGGAACACCTATTTTTTTAAGCGGATTCATTAATTTTTCAAGTCCATCTGTAAGTTCTATTGGCGAAGTTGTAAGAGTTAAAAGTGATGTACCTACAATTAAAAGAATTAATCTTATCATCATAAACACAGCAAGGTCTACACCTTCTTTATATATTGTGAAGATGCCATATTTAAACAATAGATGCGTTCCAGGTGTCAAAAATATATTCATTATACCTGTTATTAGAAGCAGAATAACTATAGGCTTAAGTCCTTTATATATATATCTTAACTGTATTTTTGAAATTAAAATCACAAATGCGGTAAAAACTAATACAAACGCATATCCTACATAATGGTTTATTAAAAATAAGTCTATTATGTATACTAATGATAATATTATTTTAATTCTTGGATCCAATTTATGAACTGCTGAATCACCTGGAATATATTGTCCTATAGTAATATCCTTAAGCATGCTCACCGCCCCTTAAACATTTTAAGATTTCATCCTTAGCCTGTTCTACTGTAAATATATCACTTGATATATCAAAACCATTTTTCCTAAGTTTTCTTGCAAGATAAGTTACCTTAGGTACAGCAAGACCTATACTTTCAAGAGTATCTACTTCTCTAAAGATTTTTTTTGGTGTCCCATCAAGAATGCATTTTCCTTGATTCATAACAAGTATTCTATCTGCAACCTTTGCAACATCTTCCATACTATGAGATACCAATATTATCGTCATATTATATTCATCTCTAAAGTTGGATATTTTAGAAAGTATGTCATCTCTTCCTTTTGGGTCAAGCCCTGCAGTAGGTTCATCTAATATCAAAACACTTGGCTGCATAGCAACAACTCCTGCAATAGCAACTCTTCTTTTCTGTCCGCCACTTAATTCAAAAGGTGATTTAAACCTATAGGTATCATAGTCAAGACCCACCATAGCCATAGATCTTTTTACTCTTTTTAAAATTTCCTCTTCACCTAACTTTAAATTTGAAGGACCATATGCTATGTCCTTTTCAACTGTCTCTTCAAACAGCTGATATTCAGGATACTGGAAAACAAGTCCAACTTTCTTCCTTATCTCAGTAAGTTTTGTTTTCTTTAAAGTTATATCCATATCATCTATGAATATTTTCCCTTTTGTAGGTTTTAAGAGTCCATTTATATGCTGTATTAATGTTGATTTACCAGAACCTGTATGCCCAATTAATGCTACAAACTCACCATGATTAATTTCTATATTAATGTCATCTAATGCTTTTTTTTCAAAAGGTGTACCTTCCATATATATATGAGTTAAATTTTCTATTTTAATTGACATAATTCTCTCACCATCTCATCTATAGATAAAATATCACTTCTTAAGTCTATCCCACTTTTTCTAAGCTCATAAGAAAGTTCTGTCATCTGGGGAACATCCAATCCCATTTTTTTCATTTCACTAACTTCTTTGAATACATTTTTTGGTGAACCTTGAAGTTTTATTTTTCCCTTGTCAATAACAATTATTCTATCAGCATTTATTGCTTCTTCCATGTAATGTGTTATAAGGATAATAGTCATATGACTATTTTTGTTTAAATCTTCAATTGTATTTATAATCTCTTTTCTACCTGAAGGATCAAGCATAGCAGTTGATTCATCAAATATTATACATTCTGGCTGCATTGCAAGAGCACCTGCAATAGCTACCCTCTGTTTTTGCCCGCCAGATAATAAATGTGGTGCATGCTTTCTATACTCATACATTCCAACTCTTTTAAGTACATTATCAACTCTTTTTCTTATTTCCTCCGGTGGAACTCCAAGATTCTCAGGACCAAAAGCTACATCTTCTTCAACTATTGTTGCAACAAGTTGATTATCTGGATTTTGAAATACCATACCTGCTTTGTTTCTTATATCCCATATATTCTTGCTATCACTTGTGTCGAGTCCATCAACTATAACTTTCCCTGTACTTGGAACCATAAGTGCATTTATATTTTTTGCAAGAGTTGACTTTCCTGATCCATTTCTACCTAATATTACTACAAATTCACCTTTTTTTATATTAAGGTTTATATTATCTAATGCAAGATTAAAGGTTTTCTCTTCGCTATTCTCATATCTATACGTAACATCTTTACACTCTACCATGTTATTTTCCATAATAACACCTCCATATTTAATAAAATGGGGACTAAGTTTTTTAGAACTTAATCCCCTTTTTAATTATACTAATTCAAGTATGACTACTTCAGCTGCGTCGCCTCTTCTTGGACCTACCTTAATTATTCTAGTATATCCACCATTTTTATCGGCGTATTTACTTGCAGTTTCTGCAAATAATTTTTTAACTACTTCTTCTTCGTTTACAAATGCAAGCACCTGTCTTCTAGCGTGTAAATCTCCTCTTTTTGCAAGAGTGATCATCTTTTCAGTTATACTTCTTGTTTCCTTTGCCCTTGTTCCAGTAGTTTCTATTTTACCATGTTTTAAAAGGCTAGTAACAAGACTTCTTAGCATTGCTTTTCTTTGGTCAGTTGGACGACCAAGCTTACGATATCCTGCCATTAGTTTACCTCCTTGCTTATATGAGTCATGCAGGAGGGTATCCCCCCACAATCATATTTAATTTTCATTTAAAATAATTTATGCATATTTTAAATATCTATTCTTCACTCTGCTTTAATGATAAATCTAATGCCTGAAGTTTTTGTTCAACTTCTTCAAGAGATTTCTTTCCAAGATTTCTGACTTTCATCATATCATCCATTGATCTTTCAGTAAGTTCTTGAACTGTATTAATTCCAGCTCTCTTTAAGCAATTATAGCTTCTTACTGATAAATCAAGTTCTTCAATTGTCATTTCAAGCACTTTTTCTTTCTTATCTTCTTCTTTTTCAACCATTATTTCAACATCATCTGCATGGTCAGTTAAAGTCATAAATAATTTAAAGTGCTCTATAAGTATTTTAGATGATAAACTAATAGCTTCTTCCGGTCTTATAGTACCATTAGTCCATACTTCTAAAGTTAACTTATCAAAGTCAGTTACTTGCCCTACTCTTGAGTTTTGGACATTATAATTTACTCTTTTGATTGGAGTATAAATTGAGTCTACTGAAATAGTTCCAATAGGCATGTCATCTCTTTTGTTTTTATTCTGAGTAACATAACCTCTTCCTCTATTTACTTCAATTTCCATATACAATCTTCCATCATCATCAAGAGTTGCTATATGTAAATCATTGTTTATAATCTCAACTTCTCCATCAGTTTTTATATCTCCTGCTGTAATTTCCCCAGGTCCTTTTGCATCAACAATAATAGTCTTAGGTCCATCACCATTCATTTTCAATGCTAAACATTTGATGTTAAGTATTATTTCAGTAACATCTTCCTTAACACCTTTTACAGTTGAAAACTCATGAAGAACACCTTCAATTTTTACTGCATTGGCAGCTACACCTGGTAATGATGAAAGAAGAATTCTTCTAAGTGAATTTCCTAAAGTAATTCCGTAACCTCTCTCTAAAGGTTCAATTACAAATTTACCATAGGAACCATCCTCAGTTGATTCTACACATTCAATTTTTGGCTTTTCGATTTCTAACATCTATGACCCTCCTCTTTTTTAGTGGCAACTACTATATTTGAGGGCAACTGATTCCATGTCAATTATTTGCTGTATAGTTCGACAATTAATGTTTCATTTACAGGAACATCTATATCTGATCTATTTGGTTCAGCTATAACTTTTCCTTCGAAGTTTTCTACGTTTGCAGTAAGCCAAGCTGGTTGTGTCTTTGGATTTTCAGCAAATGTTTTAAACTTTTCAGTTCCTCTGCTTTTTTCTGATACAGTTATTACATCATTAACTTTTACTTTATAAGATGGAATATCTACTTTACTTCCATTTACAAGAAAATGTCCGTGATTTACTAATTGTCTTGCTTCATTTCTTGAATTACCAAATCCTAATCTATAAACAACATTATCTAATCTCATTTCAAGAAGTTTTAACAAGTTTTCACCTGTAATACCCTTAATTTTTTCAGATTTTGAATAATATGTTCTAAATTGGCTTTCAAGTACTCCATATATTCTTTTAGCTTTTTGTTTTTCTCTTAATTGAAGTCCGTAGTTTGAAATTTTCTTTCTACCTTGACCATGTTGTCCTGGTGCATAACCTCTTCTTGAGAATGCACACTTATCTGTATAACATCTATCTCCTTTAAGAAATAGTTTTAATCCTTCTCTTCTGCATAATCTGCAAACTGATCCAGTATATTTTGCCATTTTTTTACACCTCCTGTAGATTTATTGTAATTAGACTCTTCTTCTCTTTGGTGGTCTGCAACCATTGTGTGGGATAGGAGTAACATCTTTTATAAGTGTAACTTCTAATCCTGCTGCTTGAAGAGATCTTATAGCAGCTTCTCTTCCTGCTCCAGGTCCTTTAACAAAAACATCTACGCTTTTTAATCCGTGTTCCATTGCAGCTTTAGCAGCAGTTTCTGCAGCCATTTGAGCGGCAAAAGGAGTGCTCTTTCTTGATCCTCTATATCCAAGTCCACCAGCACTTGCCCATGAAAGTGCATTTCCTGCATTATCAGTCAAAGTAACTATTGAATTATTGAATGTTGATTTAATATGAGCACAACCATGTTCAACGTTTTTTTTCTCTTTTTTTCTTCTTGATTTCTTACCTTTTTGTACTGCCATTGTCGTTATCCCTCCTTACTATTTTCTTCTAGCTCCAACTGCTCTCTTAGGTCCTTTTCTAGTTCTTGCATTGTTCTTAGTTTTCTGACCTCTTACTGGAAGTCCTTTTCTATGTCTAATTCCTCTATAGCAACCTATTTCAACAAGTCTTTTAATGTTAAGAGCTACTTCTCTCTTTAAGTCACCCTCGACTTTAACTTGTTTATTTACATAATCTCTTATGGCATTAACTTCACTCTCTGATAAATCTTTTACTCTTATATCAGGATTAACGCCAGTAGCTTCTAATATTTCGTGTGATTTTGGTAAACCTATTCCAAAAATATAAGTTAAACCTATTTCAATTCTTTTTTCTTTTGGTAGGTCGACACCTGCTATTCTTGCCATTAATATTTACACCTCCTGAGGTTTAATTTCTCATTTTTGCTTTTCTATATAAAGCTCTAGGCAATAAAATATATTTTCATATTTTATTGGCAGCCATCCTAAAACATATTTTAACAACAACTAAACTATTTTTCAACTATTAGCCTTGTTTTTGTTTATGTTTAGGATTTTCGCAGATAACCATTACTCTTCCTTTTCTTTTGATAACTTTACATTTTTCGCACATAGGCTTAACTGATGGTCTTACCTTCATAGCTAACCCTCCTTATTACTTGGTTGTATTATTATTTAGCTCTCCAAGTTATTCTTCCTCTACTTAAATCATACGGAGATAGTTCAACAGTAACTTTATCTCCTGGTAATATTCTTATAAAATTCATTCTTAACTTTCCTGAAATATGAGCTAGAATTTTCTGCCCACTTTCAAGTTCTACTTGAAACATTGCATTTGGTAAAGATTCTAAAACTTTACCCTGCATTTCTATTACATCGCTTTTTGACATACGGTAATCAAGCCTCCTTGTTAATGCCTAATGACTTTAGAAATTTTCTTATCTCTGAATTACTAATTTTCTTTTCACCATTTAAGATTTCATCTTTAATTTCCTGCGAAAATATTTCAGTAAACTTCAAATGTTTTAATTTCTTTTTTTTAGGCTTTTCGACTTTCCTTAAATCGCCATCAGAAATATAAACATATTCATTATTTATTATATCCAAAATTATGAATTTTTTACCTATATCCCTTCCAGCTTTTGAATAAACAACCGCACCTAAGTAACTATCCTTCATTTATTCACCCCTATTTAATTAGAGTTAATATTTCAGGCCCATTATCTAAAATTGCAACGGTGTTTTCATAATGAGCAGCAAGACTTCCATCTTCTGTATCAACAGTCCAGTCGTTTGGCTCCGTATAAACATAATATTTTCCTGCATTAACCATAGGTTCTATTGCAATAACCATACCATGTTCAAGCTTTTGCCCTCTACCTGGTCTTCCGAAATTAGGTACCTCTGGATCTTCATGCATATCCTTACCTATTCCATGTCCTACGTAATCTCTTACAATAGAGAATCCAAAGCTTTCAGCATATTTTTGAACTGCTGAAGATACATCACCTAATCTTCCTCCTACAATACATTTTTTAGCTCCTTCAAAGAAACTTTGCTTTGTAACATCGATTAGCTTTTGTGCTTCTTCTGATATTTCTCCTACAGCAAAAGTTCTTGCAGCATCACCCTGATATCCTTCAAGTATTGCACCGCAGTCAATACTTAATATGTCTCCTTCTTTTAATTTTCTGCTTTTAGAAGGAATTCCATGTACTACTTCATTGTTTATTGAAGTACATATTGATCCTGGAAATCCACCATAGCCTTTAAAAGAAGGAACTGCATTATGGTTTGTTATGAAATCTTCTGCAATTCTATCAAGTTTTGCAGTAGTTATTCCTGGCTTAACATGTTTTTCTAACTCTAAAAGAGTTTCGCCTACTAATTTACCTGCATGTCTCATTAGCTCTATTTCTGAATCATTTTTAATTATAATCATATTATTAATTTCTCCCTAAGATATCACAGATATCTTTAAAAACATCACCTATATCTTGTGTACCATCTACAGTACATAATACATCAGCAGATTTGTAATACTCAACTAGTGGTTGTGTTTGCTTATAATATACGTCTAATCTTTCATTAACAGTTTCTTCACTGTCATCTTTTCTCTGCACAAGTGCAGTACCACATGTATCGCATTTTCCCTCTACTTTTGGTGGATTAAATTTAATATGATAACTAGCTCCACATTTAGGACAAACTCTTCTTCCAGTCATTCTGCCTACTATATTTCCTTTTGGAACATCTATAAGTAAGGCAGTATCTATTTCGCCATTTAAAAATCCATCAAGCGCTTGTGCTTGCTTAACAGTTCTAGGGAAACCATCAAGTAAAAAACCACTTTTACAATCACTTTCATTCAACCTATCTTTTACTATTTCAATAGTAAGTTCATCTGGTACAAGTAATCCCTTATCCATATATCCCTTAGCTTTTACGCCAAGTTCTGTTTTTTCTGATATATTTTTTCTAAATATATCTCCAGTAGATATATGTGGAATACCATATTTACTGCTTATCTGTTTAGCCTGAGTTCCTTTTCCTGCTCCAGGAGGTCCAAGCAATACCATTTTCATTTAATCATCATCTCCAACCCATTATTCACTAAGGAATCCTTCGTAATGCCTCATTACTAGTTGTGCTTCAATAGCTTTCATAGTTTCAAGTGCAACTCCTACCATTATCAAAAGACCAGTTCCTGTAAAATATAATCCTTGAAATTTGGTATAAGTCTCTAGCACCATTGGAGCTGTAGCTATTACTCCTGCAAAAAATCCCCAAAATATTGATACGTAACCAAGCACTTTTTCGATATGTCTTGCAGTAGGTTCACCAGGCCTTATTCCAGGTATAAATCCAGCGGATTTATGCATATTTTCAGCCATTTCGTCAGGTTTAAATGTAATTAAGGTATAAAACCAAGTGAAAAATATTATAAATACAAAACTTGCAACTAAATACTCTACACTGTTTTGTCTAAAAATACTGTACTTGCCAGTTATAATCAAACTATACATTTTAGACTTTGGCCAAAACTGCAGTATCATAAGTGGAAACTGCATAACTGCCATAGCAAAAATTATAGCTATAATTGCAGATGCATTGATATTAAGGGGAATATAAGGATTTTTTCCCTTTTTAGCTAATCCACCCATTTTACCTGCATACTGAACTGGAATACGTCTTTCAGCTAAACTTGCAACTATAACTGCAATAAACAATGCAAGTAAAAATACAATAAGAACTGTTATTTGAACAGAATCTACTGTACCTGTATGCTGCAAAGTAGCAACTTGATAAATCATACTTGGTATTCTAGAAACTATATTAATAAACATAATAAGTGAAATACCATTTCCGATTCCCTTTACAGTTATCTGTTCTCCAAGCCACATTAAAAATGTTGAAGCAGTTGTAAGAGTAAGTAAAATCATAAACATATTCAACTTGGAAGTATCTCTAAGAGCTCCCTGCGAATTTATGACTGAATAGATTGCAAAGGTCTGAAATGCAGCTATTAATACTGAACTATATCTTGTTATGTTTTGTATTTTCTTTCTTCCTTCTTCTCCTTCTTTTTGAATTGCTTCAAGAGAAGGAAATGCTACGGTCAAAAGTTGTACAATGATTGATGCATTAATATAGGGTAATACACCCAAAGCAAATATGCTAAAATTGCTAAATGCTCCACCTGACATCAAATCATAAAATCCTGCTAATGAACCTGCCTGACTTGACATATTAATAAGCTTTGTAGTATCAACTCCTGGTACAGGTATATGAATACCAAGTCTATAAACAAATACAAGAAGAACAGTCCATAGCAATCTTTTTCTTAACTGTGGTACTTTCCAAGCATTACGTAAGGTCGATAACAACTTATACCACCTCTACTTTTCCTCCAGCGGCTTCGATTTTTTCAGCAGCTACTTTTGAGAATTTATTTACTTTAACAGTAAGTTTTTTTGTAATATCTCCGTTGCCAAGTATTTTAACGCCATCTTTAGGGGAACTAATTACACCTTTATTAACAAGTACATCAACTGTAACTTCTGTTCCATCTTCAAATACATTTAATCTATCAACATTTATGCTAACAATGTTTTTAGCAAATATATTTGTAAATCCTCTTTTTGGTAATCTTCTGTAAAGTGGCATCTGACCACCTTCAAAACCAGGTCTAACTCCGCCTCCTGATCTTGCTTTTTGTCCCTTTTCACCTTTACCTGCATTTCTACCAAAACCTGATCCAGTTCCTCTTCCGATTCTCTTTGGAGCCTTTTTTGATCCTGCAGCTGGCTTTAATTCATGAAGTTTCATAATTACACCTCCTCTAATTTAATTAAATTTCTTCAACTTTTAGAAGATAGTCAACTTTTTTTATCATACCTCTTATTTGAGGAGTATCTTCTTTTTCAACAGTTTTTCTGATTTTTCTAAGACCAAGGGCATTAACAGTAGCTATATGATCTTTTTTTCTACCAATTAAACTCTTAGTAAGTGTTATTGAAAGCTTAGCCATGCTAACTCCTCCTATCCTAAAATTTCTTCAACAGTTTTTCCTCTAAGAGCAGCTATATCTTCTACTGTTCTAAGATTTGCTAAACCGTTTATTGTAGCATTTACCATATTTCTTGGATTATTTGATCCAAGTGATTTTGCTTTTACATCTTTAATTCCTGCAAGTTCAAGTACGGATCTAACAGGTCCTCCTGCTATAACTCCTGTACCTTCTGTAGCTGGCATTATTAAAACTTTTCCAGTACCAAATATTCCTTCGATTCTGTGAGGAACTGTTGTACCAACCAAGGCTACATTTACAAGATTTTTCTTAGCATCTTCAATTCCTTTTCTTATTGCTTCAGGTATTTCAACTGATTTTCCAGTACCAACACCAACGTGTCCGTTCTCATCTCCAACTACTACAAGAACGCTGAATCTAAAGTTTCTTCCGCCTTTAACAACCTTTGCAACTCTATTTATAAATACAACTTTTTCTTTTAAATCTAGTGTGCTAGGATCGATTCTCATTTATTTTCCTCCTTGTTTAAAATTCTAATCCGGCCTCTCTTGCACCTTCTGCAAGTTCTTTAACTCTACCGTGATAAACAAATCCGCCTCTATCAAAAACAACTTCCTTTATTCCTTTTTCAATAGCTTTCTTTGCTATAAGTTCACCAACAAATTTAGCAGCTTCTTTGTTGCTTCCAACCTTAGCTGTAAATTCCTTGTCTTTACTTGATGCTGAAACTAATGTATTACCAGCTACATCATCAATTATTTGAGCATATATGTTTTTTTCACTTCTGAAAACTGAAAGTCTAGGTCTTTGTGCAGTGCCTGATATGTTTTTACGTACTCTTAAATGACGTCTTTCTCTTGCTTCGCTTCTGTCTTTCTTCTTAAACACGCAACTTCACTCCTTTCAATGATTATTTACCAGTCTTACCTTCTTTACGTCTTATGTGTTCATCGATGTATTTAATTCCTTTTCCCTTATAAGGTTCAGGTTTTCTCCAAGTTCTTATATCTGCTGCAACTGATCCAACTAATTCTTTGTCGAGACCTTTTACAATAATTTTGTTAGCATCTGGAGTTTCAAAAGTAATTCCTTCAACAGATTCCACTTCAACTGGATGTGAATATCCAAGATTCATTACTAATTTTTTACCCTTTAATTGAACTCTGTATCCTACTCCTACAAGTTCAAGAGTTTTTGAAAATCCTTCAGATACTCCTACAACCATGTTGTGTATAAGCGCTCTTGTAAGTCCGTGAAGAGCTTTGTGATTTTTATCATCACTAGGTCTTGTAACAACAACAGTTTCTCCTTCAACAACAATCTTCATATCTTTATGCATAGGTTTCACTAATTGGCCTTTTGCGCCTTTTACAGTAACAACGTTGTCTGGTGTTACTGTAACAGTTACTCCACTTGGAATTTCTACTGGCATCTTTCCTATTCTTGACATAATTACACCTCCGTTTCTTAAACTACCAGATATAGCAGATAACTTCTCCACCTAATCCTGATTTTCTAGCTTCCCTATCAGTTACTATTCCTTTTGAAGTTGATATTACTGCAGCTCCAAGTCCGTTAAGCACTTTAGGTATTTCGTCTTTTCTGCAATATACTCTTAATCCAGGCTTTGATATTCTTCTAAGTCCTGTTATAACTCTTAATTTATTTTGACCGTACTTCATACTAAGTCTTAGCATTGGCACTGAACCGTCACTATATTCCTCAATATTCTTTATATATCCTTCTTGAAGCATTATATTTGCTATAGATTTCTTTATGTTTGAAGACGGAATTTCTACTACTTCATGTTTTACAATATTTGCATTTCTTATACGAGTAAGCAAATCTGCAATTGGGTCTGTCATAACCATTATATGTGCCTCCTTTCATTTGATAATAATACTACCAGCTTGCTTTTCTACAACCTGGTATCTCACCCTTGTAAGCAAGTTCTCTAAAACAAATACGGCAAACACCATATTTCTTTAATACACTGTGGGGTCTTCCGCATATTCTGCATCTTGTGTAAGCTCTTGTTGAAAATTTAGGTTCTTTTTTCCACTTTTCGATCATAGCCTTACGTGCCACAATATTACCTCCTTCTATTGAGCAAATGGCATTCCAAGGAATCTTAAAAGTTCTCTTGCTTCCTCGTCACTTTTTGCTGTAGTTACAAATATTATATCCATACCTCTTATTTTATCAACTTTATCATATTCGATTTCAGGGAATATTAATTGTTCTTTAATTCCTAGAGCATAATTTCCTCTTCCGTCAAATGCTTTGCTTGAAACTCCTCTGAAGTCTCTTACTCTTGGTAATGCAACATTCATAAGTTTATCAGCAAACTCATACATTTTTTCTTTTCTCAAAGTAACCTTGCAACCTATTGGCATGTTTTCTCTGATTTTAAAGTTCGCTATTGATTTTTTTGCTCTAGTAAGAATTGGTTTTTGTCCTGTTATTAATGCAAGGTCTGCTGTAGCAGATTCTAAAACCTTTGAATTTTCCTTAGCTTCTCCGATACCCATGTTTATAACTATCTTTTCAAGCTTAGGTACATCCATAACATTTTTATATTCAAACTTTTCCATTAATGCGGAAATAGTTTCTTTATCATATTTTTCTTTTAGTCTTGAAGCCATTCATTAGCCCTCCTTTCAAAATCTAAAATGTTTCTCCACACTTTTTGCACACTCTAACCTTACTACCGTCTTCTAATATTTTATAGCTGACTCTAGTAGCAGATTTACATTTTGTGCAATAAAGCATAACCTTTGAGCTATTTATTGCAGCTTCTCTATTTATAATTCCACCTTGAACGTTTGCCTTACTAGGCTTCTGGTGTTTAGTTACTACATTAACATCTTTAACTAATACAGTTGATTTTTTAGGATTTACAGCTAAAACTTCGCCTATTTTTCCTTTATCTTTTCCAGAAACAACTACAACTGTATCTTTTTTAACAACATGAACTCTGTTTAATGCCATTTGCGCCACCTCCTAATCTTATAGAACTTCAGGTGCCAGTGATAAAATTTTGTTGAAATCTTTATCTCTTAACTCCCTAGCAATAGGTCCAAATATACGAGTTCCTTTAGGCTGTTTTTCATTTATAATTACAGCAGCATTTTCATCAAATTTTATATATGATCCATCTGCTCTTCTAAGACCCTTTACTGATCTTACTATTACAGCCTTAACAACTTCGCCTTTTTTAACAACACCGCCTGGTGTTGCACTTTTAACACTAGCAACTATTATGTCTCCGATGTTTCCCCATTTTCTCTTGGAACCACCTAATACTCTTATACACATAATTTCCTTAGCACCTGAATTATCTGCAACTTTTAACATTGTTTGTGCTTGTATCATCTAAATACCCTCCTTTCGAGTAAAAGACTATTTAGCCTTTTCAACTATTTCAACAAGTCTCCATCTTTTGTCCTTTGACAATGGTCTTGTTTCCATTATTAACACTTTATCATTTATATTAGCTTCATTATTTTCATCATGAGCCTTAAATTTAGTAGTTCTGTTTATTATTTTTCCGTAAAGTGGATGACGAACCTTAGTTTCAACAGCAACTACAATGGTTTTTTCCATTTTATCTGAAACAACTTTACCGATTCTTGTTTTTCTATTTCCTCTTTCCACAGGATAAACCTCCTTTCAGTTTTACTGTTCAAATGCCCTTAGCTCTTGTTCTCTAAGGATGGTCTTAATCTGGGCTATAGATTTCCTTACAGTTTTAATTCTCATAGGATTTTCTAGTTGGCCAGTAGCTAACTGAAATCTCAATCTGAATAATTCTGATTTTAAATCAGTCAATTGAACTTGTAAATCTTGAGGAGTTTTTTCTCTTAATTCTTTAGCCTTCATTAATTCTCACCACCCATTTCCTTTGAGTCAGCCTCTTTTTTTATAAATTTCGCAATAATAGGAAGTTTGTGTCCTGCAAGTCTCATTGCTTCTCTAGCTTGCTCTTCTGTTACACCTGCTATCTCAAATAATACTCTACCAGGTTTTACAACAGCAACCCAATATTCTGGTGAACCTTTTCCGGAACCCATACGAGTTTCTGCTGGTTTTTCAGTTACTGGTTTGTCTGGGAAAATCTTTATCCAAAGTTTTCCGCCTCTTTTAAGATATCTATTTATTGCAACTCTGGCAGCTTCAATTTGATTGCTTGTAATCCAACCACATTCTGTTGCCTGTAAACCATACTCTCCATAAGCTATAAAATTACCTCTAGTAGCTTTGCCTTTCATTCTACCACGTTGTACTTTACGACGTCTAACTCTCTTAGGCATTAACATATCGTATTCCTCCTTCCTTCTTAAGCTTTAGCTTCTTCCTTTTTTACATTCTTTTTAGTAGGAAGAACTTCGCCTCTATAAACCCATACTTTGACACCAATTTTTCCATATGTTGTATTTGCTTCTGCAAATCCATAATCGATATCTGCTCTTAAAGTCTGCAATGGAATTGTTCCTTCATGATACTGTTCTGATCTTGCAATTTCTGCTCCAGCAAGTCTTCCTGAACATAAAGTTTTAACTCCTTTGACACCATATCTCATTGCTCTTTGTATAGTCTGTTTCATAGCTCTTCTGAAAGATATTCTTCTTTCAAGCTGTGAAGCTATATTTTCAGCCATAAGTTGTGCATCACTATCTGCATTTTTAACTTCAACAATGTTGATTAAAAGATTTTTTCCTGTAACAAAAGGAACAAGTTCTTTTTTTAGGGCTTCTATACCTTGACCGCCTTTACCAATAACCATTCCTGGCTTAGCAGTGTAGATATTTAATTTAATTCTTTTTGCAGCTCTTTCAATTTCAATTTTTGAAATTCCTGAGTTTTTAAGCTTATTCTTTGTGAATTTTCTTATTTTATTATCTTCTATTAAATAATCTGCAAAATTCTTATTATCTGCATACCATTTAGCGTTCCAATCTTTTATTACGCCGACTCTTAAGCCGTGCGGATTAACTTTCTGTCCCACACTCTTTCCCTCCTTCTATTCTCTTTCTTTTACAACTAGGGTAATGTGACTAGTTCTCTTTTTAATTCTAAATGCTCTTCCTTGTGCATGTGGCTGAAATCTCTTTAATGTTGGACCTTGGCCTGTATATACATCTGCAACATATAATCTGTTTATATCCAAATTAAAATTGTTTTCTGCATTTGCCACTGCTGACTTTAACACTTTATTTACAACACTCGCTGCATCTCTAGGAGTATATTGTAATATAGCGAAAGCTTCATTGACATCTTTACCTCTTATCAAATTAAGAACTACTCCCACTTTCATCTGGGACATTCTTACATATTTAACTATTGCCTTTGCTTCCATTATTAATTGCCTCCTTCCTAACACTATTTAACCTGAGTTGTTTTTTCAGTGTTATTACCGTGTCCTTTGAAAGTTCTTGTTAAAACAAACTCTCCAAGTTTATGTCCAACCATATCCTCGCTTATATAGACTGGAACATGCTTTCTTCCATCATGTACTGCTATTGTATGACCAATCATCTGTGGAAAGATTGTTGAACTTCTTGACCAAGTTTTTATAACTTTCTTTTCTCCACTCTTGTTCATTTCGTTAATTCTCTTAAGAAGTACTTCTTGAACAAATGGTCCTTTTTTTATAGATCTACTCAAATTGTTAGCCTCCCTTCGCTAAGACACCACAATTGAAGAGAACTTTAAGGCTCCCCTCAACTACTTAGTCTTTCTACCTTTAATAATGAACCTATCTGAATATTTCTTATGTTTTCTTGTCTTATATCCAAGAGCTGGTTTACCCCATGGAGTCATTGGTCCTGGATGTCCGACTGGTGCTTTACCTTCACCACCACCATGTGGATGGTCATTAGGATTCATTGCTGAACCTCTTACTGTTGGTCTAATTCCAAGATGTCTCTTTTTTCCGGCTTTACCTATGCTAACTATTTCATGAGTAAGGTTAGAAACAATTCCTATTGTAGCTCTGCATTCGATTCTAACATATCTCATTTCACCACTTGGTAATCTAAGAGTAGCATATTCTCCTTCTTTTGCCATAAGTTGTGCACTAGCACCTGCTGATCTAACAAGCTGAGCTCCCTTGCCCTTTGCAAGTTCAACATTGTGTACTACTGTACCAACTGGTATGTTCAAAAGTGGTAATGTATTACCTGGTTTTATATCTGCTTCTGGTCCTGAAACAACTACATCTCCAACTTTTAAGCCAACTGGAGCAAGTATGTATCTTTTGTCACCATCTGCGTATATAACAAGTGCAATATAAGCTGTTCTGTTAGGATCATATTCTATGGTTGCAACCTTTGCACCCACACCATCCTTGTTTCTTTTGAAATCAATTATTCTATATTTTTGCTTTGCTCCACCACCATGATGACGAACAGTGATTTTACCTTGAGCGTTTCTTCCGCCTTTTCTCTTCTTATCAACAAGAAGTGACTTAAGTGGTGTATCTGTTGTAATTTCTTCAAATGTACTTACAGTCATATTTCTTCTTGAAGGGGTAGTCGGATTAAAACCTTTTACTGCCATTTTAATATCCTCCTTTTTTTCGCTTGTCTGGCATCTCGCCAATAAACGCTATATTATTTAGCCATATCATCAAAGAACTCAATTGTTTTGCTATCTTTTGTAAGCTTTATAATTGCTTTCTTATAGTCTGCTCTTTTTCCTACATGCACTCCAACTCTTTTTATTTTTCCAAATATATTAGCTGTTCTAACTTCAGATACTTTTACTCCGAATACTTCTTCTACAGCTAATTTTATTTGTAACTTGTTTGCATGCACATCCACGATAAAGGTGTATTTTTTGTCAGACATTTCGGCCATACTTTTTTCAGTTATTACTGGCTTTCTTATAATATCGTAACTAGTTAAATTCATTATGCATACACCTCCTCGATCTTTGATACAGCATCCTTTGTTATTATAAAGTTATCATATTTAAGAATATCATAAACATTAATATTGTTTACGGGTATTACTGAAACCCCTTCGATATTTCTTAATGATTTATATATATTTTCATTTGATTCTGCTACTACTACTAATGCTTTTTTTGCTTTTAAAGCTGAAAGCATGCTTACTGCTTCTTTAGTCTTTGGAGCTTCAAATTGTAAGCTATCTAATACAATAATTTCATTTTCCTGAACCTTACTGCTTAGTGCTGATTTCATTGCAACTCTTCTTAATGACTTTGGAAGATCTACTCTGTAACTTCTTGGCTTTGGTGCAAATACGATTCCACCATGTATCCATTGTGGAGCTCTAATTGAACCTTGTCTTGCTCTACCAGTACCTTTTTGTCTCCAAGGCTTTATTCCACCTCCAGAAACTTCCGATCTTGTTTTAGTACTTTGTGTACCCTGTCTCTTGTTTGCAAGTTGAGCTACTACAACTTGATGTAAAGCTGTGGCATTAACTTCTGCGCCAAACACACTTTCATTAAGTTCTACATCTCCAACTTTTTGTCCTTCTTTATTAAATAATCCTACTTTAGGCATTCTGCATCCTCCTTCCTACTATTATTGAGCTTTAACTGAATCTTTTATAACAAGGAATCCTTTATTAGGGCCTGGAACTCCACCTCTTACTAATATTACGTTCTTTTCTGGAATTACTTTTGCAACTTCAAGATTTAAAACTGTAGTATTAACGTGTCCCATGTGTCCTGGCATTCTCTTGTTTTTGAATGTTCTTGATGGATCTGATGCAGCTCCCATTGAACCAACTGCTCTATGAAATTTTGAACCATGACTCTTAGGTCCTATGTGTGCATTCCATCTTTTTATAGTACCTTGAAATCCCTTACCTTTTGAAACTCCTGATACATCTACTTTGTCACCTACTGCAAAAGTATCAGCTTTTATTTCAGCTCCAACTTCATAAGCGCTTGTATCTTCTAGTCTTAATTCTTTTATGAATCTCTTAAAAGATGCACCTGCTTTTGCAAAGTGTCCTTTTGCTGGCTTGTTAACTAATTTTTCTCTCTTGTCATCAAAACCAACTTGTATTGCATCATAGCCTTCCTTTTCTGTTGTTTTCTTTTGAAGAACAACACAAGGGCCTGCTTCTATGACACTTACAGGAACAATTTTTCCTGCTTCATCAAATATCTGAGTCATACCAAGTTTTCTACCAAGTATAGCTTTTTTCATATTCAGCACCTCCTAAACGAATTAGTGGATCACATTGTGATCATAACCGTTATTAATCTAAGTTATATTTTATAATTTTATTTCAATGTCAACACCTGCTGGTAAGTCAAGTCTCATAAGAGCATCAACAGTCTTAGGTGAAGGACTTACTATGTCGATAAGTCTTTTATGTGTTCTAATTTCAAATTGTTCTCTTGAATCTTTATACTTATGTGGTGCTCTAAGTATTGTAACTACATCTTTTTCTGTTGGTAGTGGCACTGGACCTGCTACCTTTGCTCCAGTATTTTTTGCAGTTTCAACAATTTTTTCAGCTGATTGATCAAGTATTGTGTGATCAAAAGCCTTTAATCTTATTCTTATTTTTTGTTTTGCCATTTCTATTCCCTCCTTTTCATCGCACGCTCACTTCTTACGCACAACAGCGGATATTCTGTAAACTGTTCCTGGCGTTGCTTATTTTTTAAGTATTAAGTAGAATAACCGTCGCCCGGTTTATAACCGTGACATACTCAGCAAGAATTTCCCGTAAGTGCGGCCACCTCTTGCCTCATCGCTGTTTTCACATAACAACTATCTTATTATACTACTAATATAAAGCTTTGACAAGTTTTTTTTATTTAAAACAATTTAAATAAAAAAAATAAAAAAAAGAAAGAGCGTCCTCTTTCCTTTTTCCTTTTTCTATTTAAAAAAGACTATTCAGTTATAGAAGTAACAACTCCTGAACCAACTGTTCTTCCGCCTTCTCTTATTGCAAATCTTAGGTTCTCTGTCATAGCTACTGAATTTAATAATTCAACCTTCATATCTAT
>JAQUXS010000091.1 GCA_028692255.1 Clostridium sp. | reverse complement strand
AAACGATATAAACCTAAAGATAATTTACGATAAGTTAGCACTTATATATTTAAAAAAAGATAAATTAGCACTTGTTGAAAAATATATAACATTGTCAAATAATTAGATATAGGAGGCATAAAATGAAAAAGTCAATATTGAAAAAGTTTGCTACAGTTGGATGTTCTTTATTAATTGCTTTTACATTTGTAGCTGGTTATAGCGTTACATCTGACAATAAAGTTAATGCTGCATATAATCATACACAATTATTTTCTCTAAGACATGTCGTTGACATTGAACATACTGAAATATAATTAAACTTTTATGAGGTATAGTATTAACTTTAGTTGTAATGAGTTATGGAGCTGTAAATAAAAACTTAGTTCATTATGTTCCTCAACATAATCATGTAGTAGCTAATTATGAGGGTAGTGACGTTTAAGTAAAGAAGGTAGTTTGGATTTTATTTTGTTATCCAAACTACCTTTTTTATTTTTCTCTGCACAATGTATATAATATAAAGGTTGTGAAATTCAACTTTGTCTAACTAAATAAAAATAGATTTCAATAAACTTATATGGGCATATATTCCCGCACCTGAAAAAGTATAAAGGTAATAAAGCTAAAAAATAAATTAATAAGCTAGGATAAATTAGATAATATTGCAGATAGAGTATTATGAGATAATATGGAGACGTTTAAGGAGCTCGCTAAATGAAATATATTTCACTTGTATTTATAGTTTGTTCGATGATAGATAATGGGTCATTGGAATGTCTGGATCATATGAATCAGTATTAATATATGTCTTAGGGTAAGCATTTCTATATTGAGATGGAGTTAATCCTTCACATTTCTTAAATAATTTCATAAAATATTTTTCATCCTTAAAGCAAAGCATATATGAAATTTCTTTAACACTCTTATCCGTATTTATAAGAAGTTCCTCCGCCTTATTTATTTTAATGTTATTTATATATTTTAATGTACTCACTCCAAGATTCTTTTTAAATAAACGGGTTAGATAATCAGGTGTAAAATTGAAATTATTTGCCACTATCTCTACAGAAATATCTTTTAGCACATTAACTCTTATCCACTCTAGAATATCGAAAAACTTTTTATTAATCACATCTTTTTCAGCTGGAGCTTTAAAAGAATTTATAAATTGCTCAGTTAATTCTATAGCAAGTTCAGATACCAAATAATTTGTAGCTAAATGGGTATAATACGATGAATTTGCTATATGAAGTATTTGTCTTAAATATATAAAGGATTTTCCCTTATTAGTTAATGTAAAAAAAGTTGGAAGAAGTATACTATTCTGCAACTTTCCCTTATCCAGCATAGAAACAACTTCTTTATAAATTTCTGATTCAGTAAATATTTTCTCTTCCGAAGTACAAAAAAAGTGAACCCAATAAAAGCTACTTCCTGATTTTGAAGGTGCATATCCCAAATGAAGCATTTTAGGAACTAAAAATAGAACATCACCTGGATTTAACGCATATTTTTCATTACCTTGTTGAATATATATAGTACCTTTTATTCCAATAATAATTTCATAATCCTTATCAAAAACAAATGGATTAAGTTTCCAATTCTCTTCACATATAAATTGACCTGACTTGAAGTATAAAAGAGGACTGCTTACAGTTGTCTTAAAATATATTATGTCTACACTGTTTTTAATGATACAATTTATGCCCATTTATATATGTCAAACGAAGTTAAGCTTTCAGTAAACAATAATGACATTATCATTAAACAAGAAACAGATTATCCATGGTCAGGAAATATAAAAGTATCTTTAAACATTGTAAAACCTAGTAATTTCACTCTAGCATTTAGACTTCCTGATTGGTGTAATTCCTATACAATTAAACTTTGGCTTAAGTGTTGGAATTGCAGGAACTTTGCTACTAGCAACAAGACTAGTAGATGCTATTGATGCACCTATATGGGGGTTCCTCGTAGACCACACTCATACAAAATGGGGACAAAGCAGACCATATTTTTTGTGGTTATGCATTCCTTTTGCTTTTTTTACATGGCTAACCTTTACAACACCGCACTTGTCTGGAACGTTAAAAGTTGTTTATGCAGCAGTAACATATATTTGTGCTAGAGTATGTTATACAGGCATAGCTACCCCAATAACAGCTATACTACCTAACTTATCAAGCGATTCAGAAGAAAGAGTTGTATTAAACTCATATAGAATGGTAGGAGGAAATATAGGTACACTTTTAACAAATTTAGTATTGCCACTCGTTGCAATTTTAGGTGCAGGTAATAATAGAAAGGGATTTTCTCTTACTCTTGCTGTATTCGGTATTGTTGCTATACTAATGCTTGTAACTGCTTTTAGAAACTTAAGAGAAAAAAATGTAAGTGAACTTAAATCTATTCCTATAAAAAGTAGTTTGAAAGCTGTAAAAGGAAATTGGCCATGGATACTTTTAGTTACAGCAAATTTAATTTATTGGATTGGAAGTAATGTAAGATCCTCTGCTCAAATATATTACTTTGAGTACAATTTGCATATGAAATATCTTATCCCTATAGTTGGTTCTCTATCAATTCTAACCGTAGTTGGCATGATACTTATTCCACTTATGGTTAAAATATCCAACAAGAGAACTGTCATGATAGGTGCTCTTTTGGCAGCTGCTCTTTCAAATATATTATTGCATTTTGCAGGGTCTAATGTAACCTTAGTTATCATTTTTTATGTACTAGGTTCTGTAGGTTCTGGAGTTGCATGTTCTATGCCATTTGCTATGTTATCGGATGCGGTAGATTATGGACAATGGAAAACAGGAATAAGAGCCAGCGGATTTTTAACGTCGATAGGGAGTGCTTTCTGCATCAAAGCTGGAAGTGGTATTGGTGGATTTTTACCAGCTCAAATCATGGGTGCTTTTGGATATGTAGCAAATAAAACTCAGACGGCAAATTCTCTATTTGGAATCCAATTCAGCTTTGTTTGGTTGCCAGCTATATTATTTATAGCTGCCTGCATTCCTATGCTTATATATGGAAAATATGAAAATAATGAAAATAAAATAAAACAAGAATTAATAGAAAGAGGAGCAATGAATGTTTAAAATATTAACTTAAACTAATAAATTTTAGAAAAGCTATGAGAATAAATTATTTTAATCTATCCTTATAGCTTTTGAAAACTTTGCTATTTATCATAATTTTTTAATTTGTTTTTAAGAAATGGAAGATGTATATGCATGTCCAATCCTATAATGTAACCGATATTAGCTCTTCAAATCTCACCTTATTTTCAATTTTATTTATCTAATATGATTTTTGTAATTTCTTCAAGAATACTGCACCATTTTTTTATTATTTAAACTAAACTTTTAATCGAAATTATTTTATCTTTAAAATTCTACGGACTTTACAAATGGATTATTTTTTAATATGCAAAGTAATTTAACAGTATCAAATGATTCATATACTCTGATTACAATTTTTAAATCAAGTACTTCAGCAGAATCTTTATTATTTTTTATTTTAAAATTGAGAATAGTTATATCTTCATTCTCAATAATTTTTCGTATATTATTGATATTCTCTGGCTGATCTAAAATTTGCAAACTTAATAACTCAGTTTTCGGAGATGATAACCATTTTATTCTACTATGTAATAACATCTGCCCCAATATAACGATAATTGTGCATGCAAAGCCAACAAAATAAAGGCCTGAACCTATAGCCAGTCCTATTCCTGCTGTAGCCCAAATTCCTGCCGCTGTTGTCAGCCCTGTTATAATTTGTCTCTGCGTAAAAATTATACCTGCCCCAAGAAATCCAACACCTGTTACAACCTGTGCAGCGATACGTGATGGATCAAGAGTTGTATTGCTCCATCCTATTTGATCTTGAAACCCATATTTAGAAACGATCATTATAAGTGATGCACCTATAGCAACAATGAAATGTGTGCGAATACCAGCCTCTTTCATTCTGTTTTTTCGCTCATAACCAATAGCTATACCGCATAGTCCAGCAATTAAAAGTCTCCCTAAATAATCTAATTGTATTAAATAATTACCTGTCACTATCTCACCCCATTATTTTCATAGTATAAAATTTAGTCACATAATCTTGAAATTTCCAATTAACTAATAATTATTATAGAATAATAGTTTACAATTCTGATTTAATCTATATGAAAATTATACTATATTTGAGTAGAAGGCAAAAATATTATTACGAAAAATGTATATTGATTTCACATTTTAATGTAATATGTAATTATTTATCTAGGTTGGATTATGGCAAATAAATATGAAAAATAATAATATAGGCATCTTTAAGATGAAATTGCAGTTTTTTTATATTCCAATTGGGCAGGACACCATGCACAATCCACAAGAGTGTTTTCTGTGATATGTTTTTATATAAAGACTTCTTTTCTCATTGCACAATTTATAGTTAATTAATTCTTGACGCTTTGTGCCTATATTCCATTTATGGCCATTCAAGGCCTTGTGAGGGCAAGCATTGACACATATATTACATTCTTCTGGACAGCTGCTTTTTGTAATTGGAATTCCTACTTGGAAATTATAATTAATGAGTATTGCAGATAATCTTACTCTTGGTCCATACTTTTCTGTAATTAAAAGACCATTTTTACCTATCCAACCCAAACCTGCATTAACACTTGCAAATTTAAACGAAAATGGTGCAATAAGTGTTTCTTCATTTGATTGTGCCACAGGTGGTATGTAATATTCAACTTTGTGCTTTCTTAATATACGAGTAATTTCTTCCAGCATTAAGTTAATCCTATCACGTGCGTTTAATATTAAATTTTCAAGTTTATCTTCTTTATAGGTACTCATACTTAATGATTCCGTATGGGGAACAGCAAAAACTAATGCACATTTATAATCTAATTTATAATCACTAAAATCTATATTTGAAATGCCAAAGATAATATCAGAGTTTTTCTTAAAAATATTTAAAATATCATTAATCATATGATTCACATCCTTATTTTAATTTTTTTGTGTCAATACACTATCTAACATATTAAATTTTTTCAAGTAAATAATATATTCAGTAGCTAGATAAAAGTTGCAGAAGAGGGGGTTATTTATCTAAAGCAAATTTAACTGCGGAAACAGCGTGTATTGTTGTTGTGTCAAAAATTGGAACATTAACATCTTCCTGCTTTATTAATAGTGGTATTTCTGTACAGCCTAGCACTACTCCTTCAGCACCATTCGATACTAAACTATTTATTATTTTTATATATTTTTCTTTTGATTTTTCATTTATTATTCCTTTGCATAGTTCTTTATAAATAATCTCATGAACAATTTCTCTATCAGCTTCATTTGGAATAACTACATCAATATTAAATTTATCCTTTAACACTTTTTTGTAGAAATCTTGTTCCATAGTAAAAATAGTTCCAAGCAGTCCGACTTTTTTCAGGCCTTTTTTAATTACTTTTTCACCTGTTACTTCGGCTATATGCAAAACTTTTATTCCTGCCTTGTTTTCTATATCGCCTGCCATTTTATGCATTGTATTAGTACATATTATAATAAAATCAGCACCTGCATTTTTAAGCTTTTTAGCGGCACTAACCATAATGTTACTTAATTTTTCCCAGTTACCTTGGTGTTGTAATAATTCTATTTCTTCAAAATCTACAGAATACATTATACATTGTGCAGAATGAAGGCCACCTAATTTTAATTTAGTAGTTTCATTTATAATTTTATAATATTCAAGTGTTGATTCCCAGCTCATTCCACCGATTAAACCAATTGTTTTCAAATAAAACATCTCCCTTTAAATTTAAATTATTTCATCTAAACTATTCTTTAATAGCCTTATACCTAAAATTATTTCCTCATTTTTAGCATAAGTAAAATTTAATCTAATAAAGTTACTTTTTCCTTCATTCTTAGCATAAAAGAATCTTCCTGGAATATAATTTACTCCATTTTTGAGTGAATTTTTTAATAATGAATTTAAATCAACATTATCTGGTAACTTACACCACAAATAAAATCCACCTTGGGGCTTGTAAAACTTTAATTCTTTAAAATTTTTTTCTATTTCTGTAATCATTAAATTTCTTTTTAAAAGATATTCTTTTCTTATTTTCTTAATATGTTTTTTATAATAACCTTGTTTTAAAAATTCACATACCATCTGTTGGCTTAGAGTATTTGCATGCAAATCAGTTAATTGTTTAAATAAGCTTAATTTATTTATTACTCTTTCTGGTGCAACTATCCATCCAACTCTTAATCCTAATGAAATACTTTTTGAAAATGTGCTTAAATAAATAACATAATTATTGTTATCTAATGCTTTTAAAGGTGGAAGATCGTCTCCTTCATATCTTATTTCACCATAAGGGTCATCCTCAATTATAGGAATACCATATCTTTCAACGATTTTCATAACCTCATATCTTCTTTGCAAACTCATTGTAATTCCAGTTGGATTTTGAAAGTTTGGAATACTATAAATAAACTTAGGCTTAAATTTATTTATTAAATATTCTAATACGTCAACTCGAATTCCATTTTCATCAATTGGAACACCTACAACTTTAGCTCCTAACACCTGGAATAATTGAATAGCTCCAAAAAATGTTGGCTCCTCAACTAAAATTACATCATTGGAATTTACAAAAGTTCTTACAATTAAATCTAAACCTTGCTGTGAACCGGATGTAACCATTATGCTATCAGTTGATACTCTAACTTCTCTATTTAACATTAATTTTTTGATTTCTTTTTTTAATTCCTTATCTCCTGATACTGGACTGTGTAAAAATATATTTTCTACTTTGTTTTTCAATAAATCAATCTGAATTTTCTGAAATTCATCTTTAGGAAATAAATTTGTTGCTGGAATGCCACCAGCAAAAGAAATTATTTTACTGCTATTATCAATATTCATTATTTTTCTTATAACATCGTCATAGTTATTTGTTGAACTCTCACTGTATATTTCATCCCAAAATAAACACTTCTTGAAGTTATTGGATTTATCGTTTAATGTATCTTCGTTATAAAAAGTAACATAAGTTCCTTTCCCAATATCTGAACTAATAAGGCCTTCTGATTTAAGTTCTTCATATGCTTTAACAACTGTACTTCTATTAACGTCTAATATTTTTGCAAGTTCTCTCTCAGATGGCAGCACATAATTTAAAGGAATTATTTTAGAATAAATCATACTTTTTATTTGATTCTTAATTTGAACATATAAAGCAACTTTACTATTTTTTTTAATATTAATTTTCATATAATCACTCACTTAGCTAAGTTTGTTCTTAATTTTATTATATCAATTTAATTAACTTAAGAAACCTCCAATTCAACCTTTTATATTCCCATCCACTGAAATTTTTTCAAACAAGTAATATATTCAGTAGCTAGATAAAAGTTCCAGAAGTCTCTATCATCTAAAATTATGAAAGCAAATAATTCATCCCATAACATAATACTTTTCTCAACCATAAAAAATGATTTTTAGCAGAACTTAATAAATTGTATAAAGTTTACAAAACTTGACATGAAAAGAGAGGATATAAAAATTAAATTGTGCTAAGCTTTTACATGAAGAAGAGGGGAGGAGGTTAAAAAAGTGAAATGGTTGAAACAATTAAGTCAAGTAATTGATTATATAGAAAATAATTTAGATAGTGTTATTTCATATGATGAAGCAGCGAGGATTGCATGCTGTTCAACTTATTATTTTCAAAGGATTTTTTCTTATATAACTGGTATTACCTTATCGGAGTACATACGCCGAAGACGCATGACAAAAGCAGCTTTTGAATTACAAACAACTAATAAAAAAGTAATGGATATAGGATTAAAGTATGGTTATGAATCACCAACAGCTTTTAATAGAGCATTTCAAAATGTTCACGGTGTTTCTCCAACTGCTGCACGTATGCAGGGTACTATATTAAATACTTATCCACCTATAAGTTTTTCAATTTCGGTTACAGGAGGTGAAAATATGCGCTACAGAATTGAAACAAAAGAAGCAATTAGAATTGTAGGAGTTAGAACAGCACTACAAGAAGATATGGAACAAAATCAGAAAATTGCTCCAGTATTTTGGGCTAAAATGCTAAAGAGTGATATGTTACCTAAGATTTGTAAACTTGCAGATAAAAATCCAGATGGCATTCTAGGAGTTACAGCTTATAAAAATCCTAAAGATATTTACTACTACATTGCTGTGCCAACTGATAAACCAGTCCCCTGCAGTATGGTTGAGTTTAAAATACCTGCTGCCACATGGGTCATATTTCAGTGTAATGGACGTTTTAAGGAATCCGTTCAAACTGTCTTCAAACGCTTTCTTACAGAATGGCTTCCAACTTCAGGCTATGAATATGCTGAGCTACCTGATATAGAAGTTTATCCCTTTAATACTAGGGAATCAAATAGTGGACACGTTGAGGTTTGGATTGCAATTAAAAAAGAAAGAGGTGAAAAAAATGAATTATGAAATTGAAATTAGAGATATTGAACCCATTAGAGTTGCATTTATGAAGTACAAAGGAGTTATTACTGAGGCAAATAAAGTATTCCCTAGTGTATTTAAATCTATTGGCGGCAAATCAAATGGAGCACCATTTTTTTGTTATTATGCTATAGACTTAAAATCCAAGATAGGTGAGTTAGAATTATGTGTTCCTACTTCTGAAACACCAAATGAGAATGGTGTCACAGTAAAAGAACTTCCTAGAATAAAAACTGTTTGTACAACGCATGTTGGCTCATATGAAACTGTAAATTATGCATATGAGGCAATCAATCATTATGCGAAGGAAAATAAATTAATCTTACAGACTCCATTTAGAGAAGTCTATATTAAAGGACCAGGAATATTTTTAAAGGGTAACCCTAAAAAGTATATTACTGAAATATTATTTCCAATTAAAGAGGAGGAATAAAATGCTGGCAATTGAAATTAATAACCTAGTTAAACGGTATAAAAATGGTGTGAAAGCCCTTGACGGTTTAAGTTTGAAAGTAAATGCCGGAGAAATTTTTTCACTACTTGGACCAAATGGTGCAGGAAAATCTTCTCTTATAAATATACTAACAACACTTTATAAACCTACATCTGGAAGTGTAAAAATGATAGGTAGAAATTTATGCAAACAACCTGCATGGGTTCGTACACAAGTTGCTTGTGTTGCACAACATGTTTCTATTGATGATCATCTATCACTTATGGAAAATATGATGTTTCAAAGCAGACTCTACAAAGTAGACAAAGTCACATCAAGAAAGAGAATAAAAATGTTAATTGAAAGTTTTGGACTATTACAATATTTAAAATATCCAGTTGCATCCTATTCTGGTGGAGTGAAGCG
>JAQUXS010000090.1 GCA_028692255.1 Clostridium sp. | reverse complement strand
AAGATGAAGATACATTTGAAAAGATAGTAAAACTTATAAAGGAGTTCAAAAAATATTTTATGAGTTACAATCAGTCAGTGTATGAAAACCCTTCACCAGGAAACAAAGCAGGCGGTATAACGACTTTGGAAGATAAGTCACTTGGATGCACTCAAAAATCAGGGAGCGAAAAAATTGAGAATGTTCTTAAATATGGAGAAGTTTTAAGTAATAAAGGACTTAATCTTTTAAGTTCACCAGGTAATGACCTTGTTGCATCCACTGCCCTTGCAAGTGCAGGATGTCATATAGTTCTATTTACAACAGGACGAGGAACACCATTTGGAACCTTCGTACCTACAGTTAAAATAGCAACTAATACTCAGATATACAATAAAAAGAGCAGATGGCTTGATTTTAATGCAGGAGAATTAACTCAGAACGTAGGATTTGATGAACTTACAAGGGACTTTGTAGATTATATAATAAAAGTTGCAAGTGGAAAACCTACAAATAATGAGAAGAATGATATAAGAGAAATTTCTATATTTAAAAATGGAGTAACATTATAAAAATTAAAATATAGAATGATAAAAAAGAGTGCAAACTTTTAGGGATTAAGTACACATCATATCCCAAGAGTGTGCACTCTTTTAAAAATCCACATTGTTATTGTGGTGTTATAAATTTACAAGCTAATTGATAATTAAGCTTCAATCATGATATAATTAACCAGTTATATTTTAATTTACAGGAGATGAAGAATATGAATTGCAAATTAATATGTATTGATATGGATGGTACACTCTTAAATGATAAAAAGACTTTAAATAAAGAAAATTTAGAAACTATAAAAAAGGCAACTGAAAAAGGCATAAAAGTGGCTGTATGCACAGGAAGATTGTTTGCATCAGCAAGATATTTTGGAGCGGTATTAGGAGTAAAGGCCCCTATAATTGCATCAAATGGTGGATACATAAGGGATAGAGACAGTGAAAAAGTAATATATGAATTGGAACTTGGATATGAAAACTGCATGGAGATTCAAAAAATAGTTGAAAAGTATGATTTTAAAATATTTTACAATACTCCTGAAAGTGTTATAGCTGCTACAGGTTTTCCAGAAAATTATGATTATGCAAGGCACAATGAAATGGTTCCTGATGAATTTAAAGTTAAATTAGTGGATAGTAAAGATATATATACTTCTTTAAAGAGCGAAGGCCATAAAGTATTAAAATGCATTTGTATAAGTGAAAATGATGATATAGAACTAATAGATAAAGTTAAAAAAGAAATAAGAGCTCTTAATAAATATGAAGTTGTAAGTTCAGGTGGAAATAATTTTGAAGTAATGAGAAAGGGAATATCTAAGGGAAGAGCAGTTAAAGAATTAGCTGAATTTTATAATATAAAAAGAGAAGAAGTAATGTGCATAGGTGATAACGAAAATGATTTATCCATGATAGAATACGCAGGTATGGGTATTGCTATGGGTAATGGAAGTGACCTAATTAAAAAGGCCGCAGATTTTATAACTGACACAAATAACAATTCTGGAGTTGCAAAGGCAATAGAAAAGTTTGCAATCAAAGATTAAAAAAATGTAAAATATATACTAAAAAGCTTTACTAGTAAATTATTGTATTATACTATTATAATATAAATTTTTAGTAATAATAAATTAATTTAAAGGAGGGGATACAATTGATTTTAGGACAAGAAAATTTAAATATAGTTTTATTTCAACCTGAGATACCACAAAATACAGGCAATATTGCAAGGACATGCGTTCTTACAAATAGTAAATTACATCTTGTAAAGCCTCTTGGATTTAGCCTTGACGATAAATATTTAAAAAGAGCAGGACTTGATTACTGGAGTGACCTTGATGTGACATTATATGATAGTTATGAGGAACTTAGAAATAAATATAAGGATGCAACATTTTATTTTTCCACAACTCATGGTAAAAATTATTATGAGGATGTAAAATTCAAACAAGGTGATTTTATAATATTTGGACGTGAATCCTGCGGGCTTCCTGATAGTATAAGGGAAAGTGATCCTAAAAGATGTATAAGAGTACCAATGGTAAAAACAAGTCTTAGATCCCTTAATCTCTCAAATACTGTGGCAATTGCTGCTTATGAAGCACTTAGACAGTTTAACTTCCCAAATATGAGATAGTAAAGGAGAGTTTTAATGGAAAAAATTAAAATTATGACTGTAAGTACTGCAGATTTACCACAAAGTATAATTGAAAAATATGATATAGAGGTTTTGCCGCTCATTGTTAATGTAGGAGAAAAATCCTATTTAGATGGAGAAGAAATAAAGACTCATGAACTTTTAAGGGTAATGGATGAAGATGGTATATTTCCAACAACTACGCAAGTTAATCCACATAGGCATTATGAGTGCTTTAAAAAGTATATTGATGAAGGATACAAGATACTTATGATAAGTCTTTCTTCAAAGATGAGTGGAACATATCAATCTGCATGTATTGCAAAAGATATGCTTGAAACAGATGACATTGCAGTAATTGATAGTTTAAATGTTACATCAGGCATGGGACTTCTTGTACTTAAGGCTTGTAGACTTAGGCAGGAAGGCTTAAGTTTTAAAGAAATAGAGAAGAGTATAACAGAAACAATACCACATGTAAAAAGTGCTATCTCTTTTAATAAATTAGATAATCTTATAAAAGGTGGAAGGCTTTCAAAAGCAGCAGGTACCATAGGAAATATTTTAGGGATAAAACTTATACTAACTGTTAAAGATGGAGAAATGAAAGTTATTGATAAAGTAAGAGGAACTAAAAGAGCTGCAAAATATATACTTAATTATTTTCAAGAAAAAGAAGTTTCAGATGTGGAATCATTTATTTTATTATATATAGGTGAAAATGAAGTTAAAAGCGTGCTTGAAGAAAAATTAAAAACAAATGATAAAGTTATAGAGTGTGAAGCAGGATGTGTTGTTGGAACACATGCTGGTTCAGGAGCATGCGGAATATTTTTTATTGAAAAATTTTAATTTATAAATTTAAAAATGCAATTTTAAAGAGGAACTGTATATAAAAGTTGAATTTCAATTTTTATATACAGTTTTTATTTTTTTTGTATTTTGCAAATAAATAGTTAGCAACATTTTTTTAATATAGTTAGTATGGTTTTGTAAAAGGGAATAGAACTTTCATTATAATGTATGGTATACTAAAAATATAAAATAATTGCGATTACAATCTAAGTATAGGTGAATAATATGGATTTAAATTTTAATTTAAAGTTAACTCAACAGCAAAAATTAGTTATGACTCAGCAAATGCAGTTATCTGTAAAGCTTCTTCAAATGTCAAATTTAGAACTTACAGAATATATTCAAAAAGAAATTCAGGAAAATCCTACAATAGAGGCTGATTTTTCAAATGTAGAGATGAGCGGAAACGATGATAAAATAGATTACAAAAAATTATCGGATTATTTGGAATCTAATAATTATAAAGGTGAAACATCATATAAAGAAGAGCGAGTATCACCTTTTAATTTTATCGCTGAAAAAAAATCCCTAAAGGATTTTCTAAAAGAAGAGATTTGGGAACTTAATGAAAATGATTACATGAAAACTGTGTGCAAGTATATAGTTGAATGTATAAATGAAAAAGGATATTTTGATGATAAAATAGAAGATGTATCAAATGTATTAAAAGTGGATAAAATAAAGGCACAAAGAGCTCTTGAAATTGTTCAATCTCTCGATCCATGTGGTATTGGTGCTAGAAATTTACAAGAATGCTTAATGATACAGGCCCATAGAAAAGATATACTTGATGAAAATCTTAAAATTATAATAGAAAACTATTTGGAGAGTATTGGACTTAATAAATACAATAATATTGCAAAAAAATTAAATATAAGTGTAAAAAAAGCTCAGGAATATGGTGATATTATAAAATCTTTAGAGCCAATACCTTCTAGAGGATTCTATACAGGTGAAGAAACAAATTACATTGTTCCAGATGCGTATATAGAAGTTATAGGAAATGAGATATACATTATAATGAATGATTCTATAACCCCAAAGCTTTCCATAAACAGTATTTATAATAGCATACTAAGTGAATCAGAGGATAAAGATGCTAAGGAATATGTTAAGAAGAAAATTGGAAGTGCTGAATTTTTAATAAAAAGTATAAATATGAGAAGAACTACTATGTATAAAGTAATACAAAAAATTGTGGATATTCAAAGAGAATATTTTGTAAAAGGAGACACATATTTAAAGGCTATGAGTCTAAAAGATGTGGCAGAAGGCATAGAAATGCATGAATCCACTGTTAGTAGATCTATAAAGGATAAATATATATATACTAAAAATGGAGTCATAAAAATAAAAAGTTTATTTACAACAGCTGCAGTAGGTAGTAAAAAAGAAGACTTGTCTGTAAACAGTGTCAAAAATGAAATAAAAGAAATAATTGAAAAAGAAGATAATACAAAGCCAGTTTCAGATCAAGCATTAAGTGAATTGCTTAAAGAAAAGGGTTTTAAGATATCAAGAAGAACTGTTACAAAATATAGGGAACAAATGGGAATAAAGCCATCAACTATGAGAAAAAGGTTTTAATAAAAAAATAATTTATATTTTTTTATCAAATACTATTTAAAAATTATATGTTTTACCTTATAATAATGGTGGGACATGAATTGAGATGCTGGGACGGCACAAGACCAGTGAGGTGTTTTTATTGCAAGAAATTTTTAAGTTGCAGCAAAAGATAGTTCCAGAACTCTTGGATTTGCTTGGAAAGAGATATAATATTTTAAAAGCTATTTACTATAATGAGCCTATAGGCAGGAGAATACTTGCAAATAAACTTGGTGTAGGTGAAAGAGTAGTTAGAACTGAGATAAACTTTCTTAAAAAGCAAAACCTAATTGATATTGGCATTCCAGGAATGTCAGTTACAGATGAGGGCGAGGAAGTATTAGATAAATTAAAAGACTTTATACATGAGTTTAAAGGTTTATCAGAAATAGAAGGTATACTAATAAAAAAATTAAAAACAAAAAAAGTTATTATTGTGCCGGGAAATGTTGAAGATGACAAAACTGTTATGAGTGAACTTGGAAGAACAGCTTCAAAATACATTCAAAGCATAATAGAAGATGGAAATATTATTGCAATTACAGGCGGAACTACAATTAAGAATGTAATTGACAATTTTAGAGCTACTTCTAAATATAAGAATATTGTTGTTGTTCCTGCAAGAGGTGGAATGGCTAAAAATGTTGAAATTGAGGCCAATACACTGTCTGCTAATCTTGCAAACAAGCTAGGAGCAACATACAAGTTACTACATGTTCCAGATAATTTAAGCAACGAAACATTATGTGCAGTCTTAAATGAAAAAAGCATAAAAGATGTAATTGATACTTTGCATGAAGCAAATATCATAGTTTACGGTATTGGTAGAGCTGATGACATGATTAAGCGAAGAGAACTTAGTCAAGAAGAAACAGAAGAAATATTAAGTCAAGGCTCTATTGGAGAAGCTTTTGGTTATTTCTTTAATTCAGAAGGAGAAGTTGTTTATTATACTCCATCTGTTGGACTCAAAATAGATGCCCTTAAGAATGTCTCAAAACTTGTAGCAGTTGCTGGAGGCAAGTCAAAAGCAAGAGCCATTATTTCTACGCAAATTAGAAATGAGAAAAGTGTTCTTATAATAGATGAAGGTGCTGCGCTAGAAATGATTAAAATTTTAAGTTAAAACAAAGGATAATAACATCATTTAATATTTGGTGTTTTATATACATTAAACAGCTAATAATTATATATAATATAATTTTAGAATAAATATTTTGGAGGTATTAAAATGGCAAAAATAGCTATTAATGGTTTTGGAAGAATAGGAAGATTAGCTTTAAGAAGAATTCTTGAAGTTCCTGGATTAGAGGTTGTTGCAATCAACGATTTAACTGATTCAAAAATGTTAGCACACTTATTTAAATATGATTCATCACAAGGAAGATTCAATGGTAAAATTGAAGTTAAAGAAGGAGCTTTCGTAGTTAACGGAAAAGAAATTAAAGTTTTCGCTGAAAAAGATCCTGAAAAATTACCTTGGGGTAAACTTGGAATAGATGTTGTACTTGAATGTACTGGTTTCTTCACTAAGAAAGAAAAAGCTGAAGCTCACGTAAGAGCTGGCGCTAAAAAAGTTGTTATCTCAGCTCCTGCTGGAAATGACTTAAAGACAATTGTTTACAACGTAAACAATGAAACTCTTGATGGTACTGAAACAGTTGTATCAGGTGCATCATGTACAACTAACTGCTTAGCTCCAATGGCTAAGGTATTAAATGATAAATTTGGAATAGAAAAAGGATTCATGACTACAATCCATGCATACACTAATGATCAGAATACATTAGATGGTCCACATAGAAAAGGTGATTTAAGAAGAGCTAGAGCTGCTGCTGTAAGCATAATCCCTAACTCAACTGGTGCTGCTAAAGCAATAGCACAAGTTATCCCTGATTTATCTGGTAAATTAGACGGAAACGCTCAGAGAGTTCCAGTTTCAACTGGTTCAATCACTGAATTAGTTTCAGTTCTTAAGAAAAATGTTACAGTTGAAGAAGTTAATGCTGCTATGAAAGCTGCTACTAATGAATCATTCGGATACACTGAAGATCCAATCGTTTCAGCTGATGTTATTGGAATGAACTTCGGTTCATTATTTGATGCAACTTTAACTAAAATTGTTGATGTTAACGGATCACAATTAGTTAAAACTGCTTCATGGTATGATAATGAAATGTCATATACTTCACAATTAGTTAGAACTTTAGCTTACTTTGCTAAAATTGCTAAATAGTTAAAACTTGAAGCTAATTATTTAATATTTATGATATTAGATTGGTAACATAGTAAGAGGTCTGGTTTTGTAGTTAAGGCTATGAGGCCGGGCCTTTTAATCTAAATAAGGTGTAGAGGTGAATATTAATGAAATTAAATAAAAAAACAGTTGAAGATATTGAAGTTGCAGGTAAGAGAGTACTTGTAAGATGTGATTTTAACGTACCATTGGTAGACGGAAAAATTACAGATGAAAATAGACTTGTAGGAGCACTTCCTACAATTGAATACTTAGTAAAACACGGAGCTAAGACTATACTTTGCTCACATCTTGGAAAACCAAAGAGCCCAGAAGATAAGAGCTTTAGTTTAGCACCAGTTGCTAAAAGACTTTCAGAAATGCTTAATAAAGAAGTAGTATTTGCTGCTGATGATACAGTAGTAGGCGAAAATGCTAAAAAAGCAGTTTCAGCTATGAAAGACGGAGACGTTGTTCTTCTTGAAAATACAAGATTCAGAAAAGAAGAAACTAAGAATGTTGATGACTTCTCAAAGGAATTAGCTTCTCTTGCAGATGTATTCGTAAACGATGCTTTTGGTACAGCACATAGAGCTCACTGCTCAACTGTTGGTGTAACAAAATACGTTAAAACTGCTGCTTGCGGTTATTTAATACAAAAGGAAATAAAATTTTTAGGTGAAGCTGTAGAAGCTCCTAAAAGACCATTTGTTGCAATACTTGGTGGAGCTAAAGTTTCAGATAAGATTGCAGTTATAAACAATCTTCTTGAAAAAGTTGACACACTTATCATTGGTGGAGGAATGGCTTATACATTCTTAAAAGCTCAAGGATTTACAATAGGTAAATCACTTGTTGAAGAAGATAAGATTTCTTACGCTAAAGAAATGATTGAAAAAGCAAAGAAAAATAACGTAAAATTCCTTTTACCTGTAGATAATGTAGTTGGAGAAGAATTTAGTGCTGAAACTAAACCAGTTACAACTGATGATGAAAACATTCCTGATGGATACATGGGACTTGATATTGGACCTAAAACATCAAAACTTTATGCAGATGCTGTAAAAGATGCTAAAACAGTTGTATGGAATGGACCTATGGGTGTATTTGAATTTAAAAACTTCGCAAATGGAACTATTGCAGTTGCAAAAGCTATGGCTGAATCAGATGCAACTACAGTTATAGGCGGAGGAGATAGTGCTGCTGCTGTTAATCAATTAGGATTTGGAGACAAAATGACTCATATTTCAACTGGTGGCGGAGCTTCACTTGAATTCCTTGAAGGTAAGGAACTTCCTGGTATCGTAGCTTTAAACGATAAATAGTATGTTAAATTAACGTAAACAATATTAAATAATAATTATTATCTAATATTGTTTACAAATTATTTTATAATGTTATAATTATCTTGTAAACATAAATAGATTTGTGAATAACAGATAACATTGGAGGGTTAATATAAATGAGAAAACCAATAATAGCTGGAAACTGGAAAATGAATAACACAGTTAGCGAGGCTCTTAAATTAGTTGAAGAATTAAAACCACTTGTAAAAGATGCAAAAAGTGAAGTAGTTATTGCTCCAACATTTATAGCTCTTGACGCTGTAGTTAAAGCTGTAAAAGGAACAAACGTAAAAGTAGCTGCTCAAAACATGCATTTTGAAGAAAATGGAGCATTCACTGGTGAAGTTTCACCAAAGATGCTTGAAGAACTTGGAGTAGATTATGTTATACTTGGTCACAGTGAAAGAAGACAGTACTTCGCTGAAACTGATGAAGCACTTAACAAAAAAGTTAAAAAAGCATTTGAACATGGTTTAAAACCAATACTTTGCTGTGGTGAAACTCTTGCTGAAAGAGAAGCTAATGTAACAAACGAAGTTACTGGAAAACAAGTTAAACTTGATTTAGCAGGATTAACTAAAGAACAAGCAGCAGAAGTTGTTGTAGCTTATGAACCAATTTGGGCTATAGGAACTGGTAAAACAGCTACAGATGAACAAGCAAATGAAACTATAGGAGCTATAAGAAAAGCTCTTGGAGAATTATTTGGTGAAGAAACTGCAGCTAAAATAAGAATTCAATATGGTGGTTCAGTTAAACCTCATACAATAAAAGCACAGATGGAAAAACCAGAAATAGATGGAGCATTAGTTGGTGGAGCAAGTCTTAAAGCTAATGATTTTGCTGGCATAGTAAACTTTGATAAATAAAAATTTTGTGCCGGGGTTTTAATCCCGGCTGATATTAGTTTACTAAAAAGTTTTAGAAATTAAAAAGCATTATGTATAATATAAATTTGAAAATACCATGCATTGTTTTACAAGGAAGATTTTTAGCAATAATGTATGTTATATATAAATAATAATTGGATGGAGGAATTGTTATGGCAAAGAAACCTGTAATGTTAATGATTTTAGATGGATTTGGACTTTCTAAAAAGGTGGATGGAAATGCTGTAAAAGAAGCTCACAAGCCTAATATTGATAAAATATTCACAAAATATCCTAAAACAACTCTTGGAGCTAGTGGATTAAGTGTAGGATTACCAGATGGCCAGATGGGAAATTCAGAAGTTGGTCATACAAATATTGGAGCAGGAAGAGTGGTATATCA
>JAQUXS010000015.1 GCA_028692255.1 Clostridium sp. | reverse complement strand
GTCAAAAAGCAGCAGAAGAAAGTAAGGAAGAAATTTCTGAAGCAATAAAAGGAGCAGATATGGTGTTCATAACTGCTGGTATGGGCGGTGGAACAGGAACAGGTGCAGCACCAGTAGTTGCTGAAGTAGCTAAATCAATGGGAATATTGACAGTTGGAGTTGTAACAAAGCCATTTCCTTTTGAAGGAAGAAAAAGAATGATTCATGCAGATGAGGGGATAAAAAGTTTAAGAGAGAGAGTCGATACTCTTGTTACAATACCAAACGAGAGACTTCTTGCAATCGTAGACAAAAAGACAACTCTTGTTGAATCCTTTAAATATGCAGATGATGTTTTAAGGCAGGGTGTTCAAGGTATTTCAGACTTAATAACAATACCAGGCCTTGTAAATTTGGATTTTGCAGATGTAAGAACAGTTATGCTTGATAAAGGACTTGCTCATATGGGCGTTGGTTCAGGCTCAGGAGATAACAGAGCTTCTGATGCTGCAAAAGAGGCAATATCAAGCCCACTTCTAGAAACTTCAATTGTTGGAGCTACAGGAGTACTTTTAAATGTAACTGGTGGAGAAGATTTAGGACTTTTAGAAATAAATGAAGCAGCACAAATTGTACAGGAAGCAGCTGATCCAGAAGCTAATATAATTTTTGGTGCAGTTATTGATGAAAATCTTAAAGATGAAATAAGAATAACTGTTATTGCAACTGGATTTGAAAATGAAAAAGCTGCAATTATCAATAACAAGAAAAAGGTTGTTATAGAAGATACTAAGAAAAATGAAGAGGAAGTTGCAAGTACTGTAGACTATTCATCAGATTATGATAAGTCAGATTTAGATGTGCCTGCATTTTTGAGAAGACAAAATAGAAACAGATAAAAAAATGATCAATGATCAATGATAATGAATAAGGATTAATGAATAATGATCAATGTACAATGTGCATTGGTCATTATTTTTTTTTGTACTTTTAAAATGGTTTTTGCAATATTTTGGTATATAAAAAATTTACTTAATATTATAAAATGACAAAATATTAGGAGAACAAGTTATATAATAACAGACATGAGGAGGAATATTATGGTAGTATATTTGGATGTACTCATGTTTGAGAATTTATGCATTAATTTTTTCTTGATTTATATTACCGCTGAGACACTTAAGATTTATGTAAAATTAAAATATATTGCTGCTGCTGCCTTTGTTGGAAGCTTATATGTTTTGGTAATTGTTTATCCTGTACCTAAAATATTTACTTCACTAATTTTTAAGATACTTGTAGCTTTTATTATGATATTTGTATGTTTTAGAAAAAGTAACTTCCTTTTCAATTTGAAAGCAGTATGTATTTTGATTTTATATTCAATGTTAGTTGCAGGATTTTGTATATTCATGGAATTTGAAAATGGTAATGTGCAGGATTTAAATTCTTTAAATTTCTCATACAAGTATATTCTTATAGCGGTATTTATTTCCTATGTCTTAATCCATAGACTTATTGTATACGTCAAAGATAGGAAAAAAATAAATAATTATATCTATGATGTATATATTACTGTGAATAGTAGAGAAAAGAAAATAAAAGCATTTTTAGATACGGGAAATGAATTAAAGGAACCAGCTACCAATCTGCCTGTAATGATTGTAGAAAGAGGGGTACTTAAGGATGTGAATATAGAAAATGAAAAGATTTTTTACATACCTTTTAAAGGGGTAAATGGGTTGAATGGAGTACTTAAAGGTTTTAAACCCTCAGCTGTTAACATTTATAATAATAAAACCTATGAAAAAAAGGAGATTATAGTAGCAATTTCGGATGGAAAATTCAGTGAGCTAAATGATTATAATGCATTACTTTCCAGAGGGATTATATAAAATTGGAGGTAGCAAAAATGTGGTTAAGAATACTAATAAATAGAATACTAATAAAGTTTAAAGTATTTTTCAATAATGTTATGTATATTGGAGGAAATGATGCTCTTCCACCACCACTTACAAAAGAAGAGGAGAGTGAACTTGTTAAAAAACTTGTTGGTGGAGATGAAAAGGTAAGAGCCACTTTAATTGAAAGAAATTTAAGACTTGTAATATATATAGCTCGTAAATTTGAAAATACAGGTATTGGAGTTGAAGATCTCATTTCCGTTGGAACAATAGGGCTTATAAAAGCTGTAAATACTTTTGATCCTGGAAAGAATATTAAGCTTGCTACATATGCTTCTAGATGCATAGAGAATGAAATATTAATGTACCTAAGAAGAAATAGTAAGGTTAGATCAGAAATATCATTTTATGAGCCTCTTAATATAGATTGGGATGGAAATGAACTTTTACTTTCGGATATATTGGGAACTGAAAATGATTCTGTATACAATCTAATTGAAGATCAGGTAGATAAGCAGCTTTTAGACATTGCAATGAAAAAGTTATCAATAAGGGAAAAAGAAATAGTTGAGCTTAGGTATGGATTAAATGGCAATTGTGAAAAGACTCAAAAGGAAGTTGCGGACATGCTTGGTATTTCTCAATCATATATTTCAAGACTTGAAAAAAGAATTGTAAAAAGGTTAAAAAAAGAAATTAATAAAATGTTATAGATTTGTCTTTAGTATAAAATCAGTTCCTTGAGGGAATAATTTTAATGCTATTATTCTTAAGGGGCTGATAAGATTGATGATTAACAAAGTAGAAATATGTGGAGTCAATACGTCTAAACTTCCGGTTTTAAAGGAAAAGGAAATGCGAGAACTTCTTAGTGCTGTTCAGAAAGGAGATTATCCTTCAAGAGAAAAATTTATAAAGGGCAATCTTCGTTTAGTTTTAAGTGTTATACAAAGATTTAATAATCGTGGAGAAAATGCTGATGATTTGTTTCAGGTTGGTTGTATTGGACTTATAAAATCAATAGACAATTTTGATTTGAGTCAAAATGTAAAATTTTCAACTTATGCTGTGCCTATGATAATAGGAGAAATAAGGAGGTATTTAAGAGATAACAATTCAATAAGAGTGAGTAGGTCACTAAGGGATATTGCTTATAGAGCACTTCAGGCAAGAGATAAACTCGTTAAAAAGGATAATAAAGAACCAACTGTATCTCAAATTGCCAAAGAATTAGAACTTCCAAGGGAAGATGTTATATTTGCTCTTGATGCTATACAAGATCCAATATCTTTGTTCGAACCAATTTATCATGATGGTATGGATGCAGTTTATGTAATGGATCAAATAGGTGATACTAAGAATCAAGATGATAATTGGATTGAAAATGTTTCTATAAAAGAAGCAATGAAAAAATTAAGTGGTCGTGAAAAAATGATACTTAATATGAGATTCTTTGATGGGCGCACTCAAATGGAGGTTGCACAGGAAATAGGTATATCTCAAGCGCAAGTATCGAGACTTGAAAAAAGTGCATTAAAGCACATGAGAAAATATGTATAACATTTATCACAAAATGAGATTCTCAATTTTTAGTCGGTGAATTTTTAATTTAAACTTCAGCGTACTAAAAATTGAGAATTAGTTATTTTGAGCTTAATTTACAAGAATAAATTATTTTTTTAAGTATAATTTTATAATTTTTTTTATAAATATTAATAGGGGGTAGATATTATGGAAATTGGATTACATTCTTTAGGTAATTTAAGAACAATGGAAGTTATTGATATAACAACGGGAACAAAACTTGGCTACATAAAGGATATGCTTGTAGATTGTGAAAACTATAAAATAATATCAATTTTAATTCCGAATCATAAGGTAGGATGGTTTTCGAAAAATAATGATATAGAAATTCCATGGGGAGAAATAACTAAAATTGGTGTTGATGTTATTTTGGTAAATGGAAGTAATGTGCAATATAATAAAGATTGAAGATATGTAAAGATTAAGTGTATAATATACCTATAATATTATACAAAGGACGTGAATGAATTGAAATGCCCATATTGTGGATGTGAAGAAAGTAAAGTTATTGATTCCAGATCTACGGAAGACAGTATGGCTATAAGGAGAAGAAGAGAATGCCTTAAATGCAGTAAAAGGTATACAACTTATGAAAAAATAGAGGATATACCTATACTTGTAATTAAAAAGGACTCAAGCCGGGAATACTTTGATAAGTCAAAAATAGTAAGTGGGCTTATAAAAGCTTGTCAGAAAAGACCAGTATCAAGACAGCAAATTGATAATATAGCTTTTGAAGTTGAAAAAAAACTTAGTAATGATATGGTAAGTGAGATTAAATCAGAAACAATAGGTGAAATAATAATGGAAAAATTAAAAAATGTAGATGAAGTAGCATATGTAAGATTTGCTTCGGTATACAGACAATTTAAAGATATAAATACTTTTATGGAAGAAATCTCAAACCTTATTTCCAATAAAAAATAGTAATTGTGATTTGTTAAATTGACGTTAAACATTGTTAAATACAGTTAAAAATAGCTATAAAATTGGAGATGAGGTGTAAAATGATAATTGATAATAAATTTGAATTTATAAACTTTAAAGACAAAAATATTGAATTGAATTTTTCTACAGCTAAAAATAATCTTGATTTTAACATGAACACTGAAACAGGATTAGAAAATCTTACTAGAATAAAAGACTGGTTTGGTGTTAAAGATGTTATTTATTTAAAACAAATTCATAGTGACAATATTATGCTATATGAAGATAAGTATACAATGCATTGTGGTGATGCAATTATAACTGATAAAAAGAATATAGCAATAGGAGTATTTACAGCTGATTGTGTGCCTGTTATTCTTTATTGTAAAAATAAACATGTAATTGCAGCTATACACAGCGGATGGAAAGGAACGTTTAAAAAAATAGTTCTTAAGACAGTAAGAAAAATGATTGAATTTTATGGTGTTAAGGCCGAGGATATAGTTGCATATATTGGACCTCATAATAGATCATGTTGCTATGAATTTGGAAGGGAAGAAGCAGAGCAGTTTAACAATGTGGATATATATCATGGACTTAAAATTTATAGAGATGGAAAACTTGATTTGAGTAAATGTATCGAAAAGCAACTGTTAACGTCTGGAATAAAAAATGACAATATAAAAAATACTGGTATATGTACATATTGTAATGAAGAATATGATTTGTATTCTTACAGAAAACAAAAAGATGGCTGTGGAAGGATGTTCTCATTTATTTTTATTAATTAATTAATAAGCTGGAGGTATAGGTATTGTATGGCAGGAGAAAAAGTTTTAATTGTAGATGATGAAGAGCACATTGTAGAGCTTATAAAATTTAACCTGGAGAAAGATGGTTATAAAACTATATGTGCTTATAATGGAGCTGATGCTTTAAAGCTAGCAAAAAAAGAAAATCCCAAACTTGTTTTGCTGGATGTTATGCTTCCTCAAATGGATGGATATGATGTCTGTAGAGAGATAAGACGAGATGGATCTATAGCATCGATGCCTATAATAATGATAACAGCTAAAGGAGAAGAAATAGATAAAATTCTTGGATTAGAGTTAGGTGCAGATGATTATATAACAAAACCTTTTTCAGTAAGAGAGCTTACTGCTAGAGTAAAAGCGGTACTTAGAAGATCAAAGGTCCAAGCTGTAGATACAGTATTTACTTTTGGAAATATAAATATTGATTTTCAAAAACATGATATTGTTAAAGGAGAAGAAAAATTAGAACTTACACTTAAAGAATTTGAACTTTTGCAGATTTTGATAAAAAATAAAGGTAGAGTCATGACTAGAGATTTTTTATTAGATAAAGTATGGGGATATGAATATGTAGGCGAAACAAGGACCGTAGATGTTCATATAAGACATCTTAGACAAAAAATAGAAGATGACGATAAAAATCCGAAATACATAGAAACAATTCGTGGAATCGGATATAGATTTAACGGCGACGGTGATTAATATGAAAAAGAAACTTCTTATGAAAATGCTGGGTACATTATTATTTATACTCATATTGGTAAGCTTGATTTTTACATCCATGATTAATTATCAGTATGAGACAAATATGAAGGATAATCTTAAAGATGTTAATGCTTCTGTGGGTAATGTTATGAATGCAAATAACATAAGTAATAAAGCTAGTACACTCAACTCCTTACTAAAAAACAGTGATACTAAAATTGCAGTTATTGATAAAAATAATAAAGTAATATTTAGTAATATTAAACATTTAAATTTAAATAATATGAATGAAGTAAAAGATGCAAGAAGTAAAGGAAATGCATACTTCACTAGGTATAGTGAATATGAAAATAATAGTGTAATGTATTATGCTAGACTTTATGGAAATGGGTACGTTATAGATAGCAGTCATGATCTAACACTATCAAGTACACTTGGGGTAAATTATTTAAAATACTATTTGCTTATAATATTAATTTCAGTTTTAATTTCAACTATTTTTGGAATAATAGTGGCTAATTCAATAATAAAACCAATAAGAGATCTTGAATTTGCAAGTGCACTTGCAGAAAAAGGGGAACTTAATAAAAGAGCATCAGTTCAGACAGATGATGAATTTGGAAAGCTCAGTAAAACATTTAACCACATGGCAGAAAAACTTCAAATTTCTATGAAAGATGCCATTGATAAGCAAAATAAAATGGAAGCAATATTAAAGAGTATGGATAGTGGAGTTATTGCTGTAGATAATAAAAATAAAGTAATGATGATAAATCCCTATGCTGAACTGATTTTTGGAATAAATCAAGACATAATAGGTAGAAATTTAATTGAAATTATAAGGGACTTTGATTTTGAGGAAATTTTTAAAAAAAGAACAAGTGGTTTTAAAGAGATAAAAATACTGTGGCCAAAGGAAAGAAATTTAAGGATAAGAACTGCAGATATAATAAGTGATTCTAAGCATATTGGTACAGTTGCAGTAATACAAGACGTAACTGGCATAAAGAAACTTGAAAATATGAGGACACAATTTGTCGCAAATGTATCACATGAACTTAAGACGCCGCTTACTTCAATAAAAGGATTTTCTGAAACAATAAAATATGTTGAAGATGAAAAGCAGAGAATTAAATTTTTAAATATAATAGATGATGAAGTGGATAGACTTACAAGACTTATAAATGATACACTAACTCTTTCTCATATAGAAATTGAAAGTAGCATGAAGAGAGAAGAATTCTATGTGGACAGTGAAATAGAAAGTGTGTATTGTTTAATGAAAAATACTGCAAAAAATAAAAACATAGATATTTCCATTGTTAAAGATGCGCATGTAAAACTTTTGGGAGACAGAGATATGTTTAAGCAGATGATAATCAACTTAGTTGACAATGCTATAAAATATTCTGAGGAAAAGGACAGCGTTTATATTGGATCACAGTGTGAAAACAATGTCTGTGTGATTTGGGTTCAAGATACGGGAATTGGTATAGCAAAGGAACATCAAAACAGAATATTTGAAAGATTTTATCGTGTTGATAAAGCACGGTCAAGAGCTAAGGGCGGAACAGGACTTGGACTTGCTATTGTTAAGCATATAGTATTAAATTTTGGTGGTTCTATAAAAATTGAAAGTGAAGTTAACAAGGGTACTAAATTTATAATTAAATTGCCATGTAAGAATGGGGCTGTCCCATTAGCATAATAAAATTAAATGCTAATGTGGCAGCACTTTTTACTTTTATGTTAGTTTTTACATATAAAATGTTACTTGTGCTAATTCCCTGTAAACTTTATTAATTGTTCATTAAATTTATCTTTTTCATCGTAGAATGTTGCATGCCCGCTGTAATTAAATGGTATTAGTTTCGAATTTTTAATATCTTTGTTTTGTATTTCACCTAATTCAAAAGGAACAACTTTATCATGAATACCATGAATAATTAAAGTTGGAACATTTATTGCTTTTAAATCAGAAAACAGTACTTCATCTATCCAAGTATTTGCAATAGCTGCAGTTGCCCAACCAGATGCCTGTAATCCTAATTGGAAGAACCAGTCTGAGAAGGCTTCAGTTATATGTTGAAAGAAAAATATATCTCCAAAATTTCGAAGCATTTCAGGACGATCAGTATATGTCCCTTGAATAATTTGTAGAACAGTATTTTTGTCTAGACCATAGGGAAAATTACGACGCTTGATAAGACTAGGTGCTGCTGCAGCAAAAAGGGCCAGCTTTGATACTCCATAACCTTTATGTCTAGCCATGTATCTAATGGCTATTGCTCCACCAGTTGAATGCCCTGCCAGCGTAATATTGTTTAATTTTAGAGCATCAATTACACACTTAACATCATCTGATAATCTGTCAAATCCATATCCACTCCAAGGTTTATCTGAATTTCCGAATCCTCTTGTATCTATTCCAATACACCTGTAACCCATCTTAGGAAGTTGGTCAAATTGGTATTCAAATAGCTTATGGTTTCCAGGCCAACCGTGTAGAAATAAAATTGTTTTATTTCCTTTAGGGTTAAGATCTTCTACATAAATTTTTACATTAGGTTCTACTTTAATATAGTATTCCATTTATAATCTCCAATAAAGAAGTATTTGTAATAACAACTTATTCACTAGAGAATAAATTTATGAATTACTAATTTGATTTTAGTATGTATTTAATTTCTAAAAATACACATAATAGAATTAAAAATTGTGAGTTGTAATAAAAAATGCAATGTTAATTTTAATTAACATTTGTATAATATTTGATTAACTCTAAATTGCTACAATTTAATTGTTAAGAAAATAAAAATGAATTGTAAATTTTGAATGGAGGGTAACTTTATGAAAAGTAATAAAATAAAAATTGCCATTATAGCAACTTCTATAGCGTTAGTAGGAGGATTGCTTGCAGGATGTGCTAACCCAGGAGCTTCTTCTTCAAGCAGTGGCAATACAACTAAAACACCTAAAAAAGTAACAGGATCAATTACAGCGTCAGGATCTACGGCATTACAACCACTAGCTGAAGCAGTAGCAAATACTTTTGCAAGTAAAAATCAAGGGGCTACAGTAACTGTTCAAGGAGGAGGAAGTGGTACTGGTCTTACTCAAGTAAGCCAAGGTGCTGTTCAAATCGGAGATTCTGATATTTTTGCAAAAGAAAAACTTTCACAAGATGAATCAAGTAAACTTGAAGATCACAAAGTTTGTGCTATAGGTTTTGCAGTAGTAACAACAAAAGATGCAGGAGTTACAAATCTTACAAAATCACAAGTTCAAGATATATTTACAGGAAAAATTACAAACTGGAAAGATGTTGGTGGAAAAGATTTACAAATAAAAATAATTCACAGACCAAATGGTTCAGGAACAAGAGCTACATTTAAAAATACAGTAATGGCTGGTAAAGCTGAATCTGATAATCTTGGAATGAGCCAAGATTCAAGTGGAGCAGTTAAAACTGCAATGGAACAAACTCCAGGAAGTATAAGCTATCTTGCACTTTCATATTTAACAAGTGATGTTAAGAAAACTATTAACACTGTAAAATTAGATGGTGTTGAAGCAACTACTGACAACATAACAGGCGGAAAGTACCCATTTTGGTCTTATGAACATATGTATACAAAAGGAAAAGCTACAGGAGTTGCTAAGGCATTTATTGATTATGTAATGAGTAGTGACAGTAAAGCTGAAGTTTTAAAATTAGGATATATACCTTCAAGTGCATTTAAAAAATAACATAAAATGTAAAAAAAAGACTGGCTGCTATGCAGCTAGTCTTATGCTATAAATAAGATTGAGGTAAATTATATGAGAAAGAGAAATTTTTGGCAAAAATTTAAATCAGAATATATAGGACAAGGCTATTCCACACTTTGTGGTATATTTATAGTTGTGCTTACATTTACAATAATATTATTTCTTTCTTTTAAAGGAATAAGGACTTTTACACATGACCATTTTTCGGTGATGGATTTTTTGTTTAATACTCAGTGGAAGCCTGATGATCCACAGCCTAAACTTGGAGCTGCAATGTTTATAGCCGGTTCAGTTGCGGTATCGGTTGGTGCAGTTGTTATAAGTACGCCTATAAGTATTGCACTTGCTGTTTTTATGAATTTAATATCACCTAAACTAGGAAGAAAGGTTATGCAGCCTGCACTTGAATTATTCGTTGGAATACCTTCAGTAGTTTATGGTTGGGTTGGAGTAATACTTTTGGTTCCGCTAGTTAAAAAAATTTTTGGTGGTATGGGCTTTAGTTTACTTTCAGGAATGATAGTTTTAAGCATAATGATTCTTCCTACTATTGCAAGTCTTGCCTCTGATGCTATAAAAACAGTACCAAAGGATTATATAGAAGCATCCTATGGGCTTGGTGCTACAAGATGGCAGACCATATACAAAGTAATTGTTCCTTCATGTAAAAGTGGAATACTTACAGGAGTGGTTCTTGGACTTTCAAGAGCAATTGGAGAAGCACTTGCAGTTCAAATGGTTATAGGAAATAGCCTTAAAATGGTAAGCGGATTAACAACACCAACTATTACTCTCACAAGTATATTAACTATGAGTATGGCAAATACTTCTGATGGAACTGTTTGGAATGATGCACTGTGGTCCCTTGCACTACTACTCCTTATAATATCATTTATATTCATTGTAATAATAAGAATTATAGGAAGAAGGGGTGAAGAGTAATGAAGGCAAGAACATGTGATAAAATAGCAACAGCAGTACTTTATGCAATTGCAGCATTTGTAGTTTTGCTGTTAGCTGGATTTATAGGATATATTATTTATAGCGGTCGAAGTTCTCTTAATTTACATTTCCTATTTGGAGATTCATATATTGATAAAGCAGGAGGAGGTATAGGACCTCAACTTTTCAATTCGTTTTATATGTTAATTATATCTCTTATTGTAACAGTACCAATTGGTGTGGGTGCTGGTATATATCTTTCACAATATGCAAAAGAGGGAAAAATTTTAAGTGTAATAAGACTTTGTATAGAAACTATGTCTTCACTACCTTCTATTGTTGTTGGTTTATTTGGATTACTTGTATTTGTAACTATGACTCAATGGGGATATACTCTTATTTCAGGAGCACTTGCTATAGCAGTTATAAATTTACCTTCTATGACAAGAGTAAGTGAAAATGCAATTAAATCAGCTTCAAAGAAAGTAAGAGAGGCTAGTCTTGGACTTGGAGCAACAGAGTGGCAGACAATACACAAGGTTATTATTCCTTCAGCAATGCCTCAAATACTTACAGGTATAATTCTTGCAGCTGGAAGAGTTTTTGGAGAAGCAGCAGCATTATTATACACTTCAGGTATGAGTTCACCTAATCTTGATTACAGTAAGGTAAGTTTAATTAATAATTCATCACCTTTTAGTTTGTTTAGACCAGCAGAAACACTTGCAGTTCATATATGGAAATTGAACTCAGAAGGAATGGTACCAGATGCGGCAAAAATAGCAAATGGATCATCGGCAGTACTGGTTATAATGGTTCTATTATTTAATTTTTTAGCAAGAATAATAGGAAATAAAATATATAAACACTACAGTGGAAATTAGGGGGGAATACTAGATGGGAATAGTTACAACAAAAGATTTGAATTTATATTATGGTAATGTTCAAGCACTTAAAAACATAAATCTAGATATAGAAAAAAATTCAGTAACATCTCTTATTGGACCATCAGGATGTGGAAAGTCAACTTTTCTTAGAACAATTAATAGAATGAATGATTTGATTGAATCAGTTAAAATTGATGGAAAAGTGTATTTTGATGGCAAGGATGTATATGGTGATTATGATGTTATAGATTTACGAAAGAGAATTGGAATGGTATTCCAAAAGGCTAATCCTTTTGAGATGTCAATATATGACAATATAGCTTATGGCCCTAAAGTACATGGAATAAAAAATAAAGCAAAATTAGATGAAATTGTTGAAAACAGTTTGAAGGGTTCAGCACTTTGGGATGAAGTAAAAGATAGACTTAAAAAAAGTGCTATTGGTCTTTCAGGTGGACAGCAGCAGAGGCTTTGTATAGCAAGAACACTTGCTGTTGAACCGGAAGTTATATTAATGGATGAACCAACGTCAGCACTTGATCCTATTTCTACCCTTAAGGTTGAAGAATTAATGGATGAATTAAAAAAGAAATATACAGTAATAATTGTTACACATAATATGCAGCAGGCAGGAAGAATATCAGATTATACGGCTTTCTTTTTAAATGGTGAGGTTGTTGAAAGCGGTAAAACAGAGAATATATTTTATAAACCGCTTGATAAGAGAACAGAAGATTATATAACTGGAAGATTTGGTTAAAATTAAAATATATTGTTGAGGTGGGGAAGATGCCAAGAAAAATTTTCGATTCAGATCTCGAAGCTCTTAATATGAGCCTATTGAGAATGGGAAGTATAACTGAAAAACAGATATTTGAAGCAGTTGAAGCTCTATGCAATAAAGATGAAAAAGAAGCAAAACAAGTAGTTAAAAATGACAGTATAGTAGATGAAATGCAAAAAGACATTGAAAATGAAGTTATAAGACTTATAGCAATGCAGCAGCCAATTGCAACGGATTTAAGAACAATATTTACTACACTTAAAATTGTTACAGATCTAGAGAGAATGGCAGATCATGCCGTTGATATTGCAAAGGTTGTGAAAAGGTTAAAAATTCAAAAACCAATAAAGTCTTTTGATGACATTCCAAGAATGACTATAATAGTTAGAGAAATGATAAAAGAATCCATTGATGCCTATGTTACAAAAGATATGGATAAGGCTTATGAAATATGTAAAAAAGATGATGAAATTGATGGAATATATAAGCAAGTGTTTAATGATCTTCTGTTAATTATGATGAAAGATCAAAGCACAATAAATGAAGCTTCTCAATATTTGTTTGTTTGCAAGTATCTTGAGAGAATAGTAGACCATACTACCAATATATGCGAGAGTACGATTTATCTTGTTACAGGTAAGCAGATTGATTTAAATGAATAATAAAAACTCCCTTTAGAGCAAAAAAGGGAGTTTTTATTTTGTATTCTTGACTAAAAATTTTTAATAATGTAATATTACATAAAGGTAGGTAAATTAAAGAACAGTATACTTAGGAGTTTAATATATGAAAAATGAAATTTCAAAAATTGAAAAAGGAAGTATTGCAGAAGAACTTGGCATTGAAGTTGGGGACAGCATAATAAGTATAAATGGTTCGGATGTAAATGATATACTTGATTATAGATTTTTAATGTCAGATGATTATGTTGTAATAGAAGTAAAGAAATCTGACACAGGTGATATATGGGAATTAGACGTTGAGAAGGATTATGATGAAAAGTTTGGTGTAGAGTTTAAAGAAGGAATTATGGATAAAGCAAGAAGCTGCACTAATAACTGCGTATTCTGTTTTATCGATCAGCTTCCAAAGGGAATGAGAAAATCTCTTTATTTCAAAGATGACGATTCAAGACTTTCATTTCTTCAAGGTAATTTCGTAACACTTACAAATTTAAAAGATGAGGATATCGACAGAATAGTACAATACAAAATAAGCCCTATAAATGTGTCTGTACATACAACAAATCCAGAGCTAAGAGTAAAAATGCTTCATAATAGATTTGCAGGAGATATTATGGAGAAAATCGAGAAACTTGCAAAAGGCGGTATAAACATGAACTGCCAAATTGTTTCGTGCAGGGGAATAAATAGTGGAGAGGAACTTAAAAAAACTGTTTTAGACCTTTACAAATTTTATCCAAAGATTAATAATATAGCAGTTGTTCCTGTAGGAGTTACAAAGTGCAGAGAAGGTCTATTTAAGCTAAATACTTATGACTATGAATCTTCTAAAAAAGAAATAAGAATGATAGGTGAAATTCAAAAGAAGTTTTTTAATGAGATAGGTATGCCATTTGTAAGACTTTCTGATGAATTTTATGTAATGGCAAAAGAAGAGATACCAGATACAAATTTTTATGGAGACTTTTCACAGCTTGAAGATGGGATTGGTATGATACGTGCATTTAGAAATAACATAGAAAATACAGTGAAAGATTTAGACACTAATAAAAGTGGAAGTTTTACAATGGTTACTGGGTTTTCGGCTTATAATGAAATAAAAAAGGCAGCAAAAAAAATTAATGAAGTAAATAAAAATATAAGTATAGATGTGGTTATGGTTTTAAATAAATATTTTGGAGAAACTATAACAGTAGCAGGGCTTTTAACAGCAACTGATATTATAAATAAACTTAAAGATAGAGTTGCAAGCGATTATTTAATAATACCTAGAAATATGCTTAAATCGGATACTAATATATTTTTAGATGATTTAACAATAGATGATTTAGAAAAGAAACTTAATACAAAGGTGTTAGTTTGCGATTATACAGGAGAAGATCTTGTGAAAATTATAAATGAGCATCAAAAGGAGGAAAAATAAATGTCAGAACCGATAGTTGCAATAGTAGGTAGACCAAACGTTGGAAAATCTACATTGTTTAATAAAATTGCAGGTAAGAGAATTTCTATAGTAGAGGATACACCTGGAGTTACAAGAGATAGGGTGTACGCAAAAGCGGAATGGCTTAATAATAAATTTACAATGATAGATACAGGTGGAATTGAGCCTGAAAATGATGATATAATTGTTGCACAGATGAGAAGACAGGCTGAAGTTGCTATAGATACAGCAGATGTAATAGTATTTATTGTAGATGGAAAGCAGGGCCTTACAGATGCTGACAATGCAGTGGCATTAATGCTTAGAAAATCTAGAAAACCAATTGTGCTTGTTGTAAATAAAGTTGATAAACGTCTAGATGAGCAAAATGCTTATGAGTTCTACAATTTAGGCATTGGTGATCCTATTACAATTTCAGCTGCACAAGGTCTTGGCCTTGGGGACATGCTGGATAAAATTATAGAACATTTTGCTGATATAAAAGATAGAATCGAAGATGATGATAGAATCGAAATAGCATTTGTAGGTAGACCAAATGTAGGTAAATCATCTCTTATAAATAATCTTTTAGGTGAAGAAAGAGTTATTGTAAGTAACATTCCAGGAACTACAAGAGATGCAGTTGACACATATCTTGACACAGATCTTGGTAAATTTACTTTGATTGATACAGCTGGACTTAGAAAAAAAAGCAAGATAAAAGAGGAAATCGAAAGATATAGTGTAATAAGAACTATGGCTTCTATAGAAAGAGCAGATATATGTATCTTGATGATAGATGCACATGGAGAATTGAGTGAACAGGATGCCAAGATAATAGGTTATGCCCATGAGATGAACAAGGCAATAATGGTTATAGTAAATAAATGGGATCTTATTGAAAAAGATACTAACACTATGAATAAAATGAAAGAGAAGTTTAAAGCCAATCTGTCATTTATGGCATATGCACCATACCTCTTTATATCTGCAAAAACAGGTCAAAGGGTAAATAAAGTTCTTGAATTAGCTAAAAAGTGTTATGACAATTACTCAAGAAAAATTTCAACAGGAGTTTTAAATGATATAGTAAGCAAGGCTGTTATGATGAAGGAACCACCAATAGTTTTACTTAGAAGACTAAAAATATATTATGTAACTCAAGTAGGAGTAACTCCTCCAACATTTTTATTCTTTGTAAATGACCCAAAACTTCTACATTTTTCTTACAGGAGATATTTGGAAAATAGGCTAAGAGATAGTTTTGATTTTTCAGGAACGGGAATAAAACTTATATTTAGGGAGAGGAAGGACTGAAATGGATAAAATAGCTTTTCTTGGAGCTGGAAGCTTTGGAACGGCACTCTCAATTATGATAGATGAAAAAGGCTATGAAGTCTGTGTTTGGGGAAGAAACAGCGAAGAAATAAAAGATATTAATGAAAACAGAGTAAATAAAAAGTATTTGCCTGATATTAAAATACCTTCAAGCATAGAATTCACAGATGATTTAGATAAAGCACTATGTAAAAGCAAGTACATTGTGCTTTCAGTACCATCTTATGCAATTAGAAGTATGTTAAAAAGCATTAATAAAAAGATAAGTAAAGATCAGGTAATTGTATCTATAGCAAAGGGCATAGAAGAGGAGACAAAGCTTAGACTTTCAGAAGTGATAAGGGAAGAAGCACCTCTAAATCCCGTAGTGGTTTTATCAGGGCCAAGTCATGCTGAGGAAGTTTCAAGAAATATTCCAACAGCAGTTGTGGTAAGCTCTATAAATATGGAATATGCACTAAAGGTTCAAGATCTCTTTATGTCAAAATATTTTAGAGTGTATACAAATGATGATTTAATAGGTGTTGAAATAGGAGGGGCAGTTAAAAATATAATTGCTCTTGCTTGTGGAATATGTGATGGAATAGGGTATGGAGACAATACTAGAGCTGCAGTTATGACAAGAGGTATGAGTGAGATAATAAAAATAGGAACAATTATGGGTGGCAGAAAAGAAACTTTTTATGGTCTTACAGGAATGGGAGATTTAATTGTAACTTGCACAAGTCTGCACAGTAGAAATAAAAGAGCAGGTATACTTATAGGAAAGGGTGTTCCTGTAAAAAAGGCACTAGATGAAATTGGAATGGTAGTTGAAGGCGTAAAAGCATGTCAAGCTTTTTATGAATTAAGCCAAAGAAGGCATGTAAGTATGCCTATAACTGAAACTTTATATAAAGTTATTTTTGAAAATGAAGATATTGAAAAGGCATCTCATAGTCTAATGTCAAGAGATAAGAAGAACGAAATGCACTAATAACGGCTTGTATTTTTTGATACAGTACTTAGGGAGTTGAGAGTGAAAATATGATTTGTAGTAAATAATAAAGGGGCATATCAATGGTATATAATTGATAGCTCCTTTATTAATTGAACATATTGTTTGCTATTTTTATAGTATTATGCAGATAAGTCCGCCATTACCTTCGTTTATTATTTTTTCTAGAGTTTTTTGTATTTTTACTTGCACGTCATCGGGCATTTTAAAAAGCTTTTTTTGAAGGCCTTCTTTTACCACAAGATCAAAGGATTTTCCAAACATATTGCTTTCCCATATTTTTGACGGATCACTTTCAAATTCTTCAAGTAGTGATTTTACAAGTTCTTCACTCTCTCTTTCGTTACCCATAATAGGTGATATTTCAGTTTCTATATCTGCTCTTATAAAATGGAAAGAGGGGGCACTTGCTTTTAGTTTAAGTTCATATCTGGAGCCATTTTTAACTATTTTAGGTTCCTCTAGTTTCATTTCAGAAAGTTGAGGAGCTACAAGACCATAGCCTGTTTCCTTTACTTGGTTTAGAGCATCTTTTACTCTGTCATATTCAATTTTTGCTTTGTGATATTCCGACATAGTTGAGAGAAGTTCGCTTTCACTGTTAATTTCGGTATTACAAATTTCACTTAATATTTTATAAAATATATCACCTTTAGGATTCAAAACTATACGTGCAGTGCCGTCACCCATATTTATTTCTGGTGTGTTTAAATTGTCAAGAAAATCTACATTAGCGAAGGTGTCCAATGTTTTTTTGATATCTCTTGCTTTGTTAATGCCGCTGCATATACTTTTAACGAGTTCAAAATAACTACTTTTAAGCCAGTGCTTTGGACTGAGCTTTTCAATCCAATTAGGCATATCTATGTTTATTTCTTTTACAGGGAATTCTTTTAATACTCTTCTAAATACCTCTGCAATGTCATTTTCTTGCATATTAAGTACATCGATTATTTGTACAGGAACGTCATGCTTCTCCTCAAGGCCTCTAGCAATTTCAATAGTATTTTCATCATTCGGATGAGCTGAATTTAACAGTATAATAAAGGGCTTGTTTATAGCTTTAAGTTCATTTATAACCCTTTCTTCAGTTTCTAAGTATTCTTCTCTTTTTAAGTCGGTGATGCTTCCATCTGTAGTTACAAGTAGACCAATTGTGGAATGTTCATTTATAACTTTTTTTGTGCCTATTTCTGCTGCTTTTTCAAATGGAATTTCGTGGTCGTACCAAGGAGTTGATACCATTTTGTCATTTTCGCCTTCCTTGTAGCCTTCAGCACCTTTAACGATGTACCCCACGCAGTCAACCATCCTTACTTTAAATTTAATTCCATCTTTAAGGTTTATTTCTACAGCTTCATTTGGCACAAACTTTGGCTCGGTTGTATGAATTGATTTACCTGAACCGCTTTGTGGAAGTTCATCCTTTGCTCTTTCTTTTTTATAGGAGTTTTCAATATTAGGTATAACCATAAGATCCATAAATCTTTTTATAAATGTAGATTTACCGGTTCTTACCGGTCCTACCACTCCAACATATATGTCCCCTTGAGTTCTTTCAGAAATGTCCTTGTATATATCAAAATTATCCAAAATATATCCTCCAACATATTATTTTACGGTATATATATATTTTAAATATTGAATAATATTACTAATAAAGTCTTATATAAATAAATTTTATACTTAATGTTAAATAATATGTTATAATCAAATTAGTGAGTTTTTACTTGAAATTCAATACTAATAATATGTATAATAAAAAAGTGTAAATTTATTGGCACAATTCGGAAGGATGATTTACTATGATAAATAGTATGACCGGATACGGAAGGGCTTTTTGTGAAGGAAATAAAATGAGCTTTACTGTAGAGGTAAGAAGTGTAAATCACAGATATCTTGATCTTAACATAAAGATGCCAAGAAGCCTTTTAGGACTTGAAGATCGTATAAGAAAAATGGTTCGAGGAAAAATAAATAGGGGTAAGGTTGATATCTACATAATACAAACGGTGTTGGAGACAGAAAACTCCAAGGCTATTTTAAATAAAAATTTATGTGACAGTTATATAAAATGTCTTAATGAAATAAAAGAAACTTATAATATTCAGGATAATGTGTCACTTTCACTTATTTCAAAATTCCCAGATATAATTACAGTGCAGGAAAAGGAAGATGATGTAGAACAAATATGGAATATTCTAAAGCAGCCTATAAATGATGCATTAGATAAACTTATAGAAATGAGACAAAAAGAAGGAATAGAACTTAAAAAGGATATTGAAAAGAAAAGTAATGCTATAAAGGCTCTTGTAGATGAAATTGAGGGAAAGTCTCAAACAGTTGTAGAAAATTACAGGACAAAACTCAATGAAAGAATATCAGAACTTTTAAAAGATAAGAGTTTAATTGATGAAAATAGAATTGCCATGGAAGTTGCAATTTTTAGTGATAAAGCTTGCATTGATGAAGAAATTGTAAGGCTTAAAAGTCATATAATTCAGTTAAATGAGTGCCTAAACAGTTCTAAACCTATAGGCAGGAAGGTAGATTTTATAGTTCAAGAGATGAATAGGGAAACTAATACTATAGCATCAAAGTCTAGTGATATTAAAATAGTTCAGTGTGTACTAGATATAAAAAACGAAATTGAAAAAATAAGAGAACAAATACAAAACATAGAATAAATTAGGAGGAACATAATGGGAATAAGATTAATTAACATAGGATTTGGTAATATAGTTTCAGCTAACAGACTTGTGGCTATTGTTAGTCCTGAATCTGCACCAATAAAAAGAATAATACAAGAAGCAAGAGATAGAGGAATGCTTATAGATGCTACATATGGAAGGAGAACTAGAGCAGTTATAATAACTGACAGTGATCATGTAATTTTATCAGCAGTTCAACCTGAAACCGTAGCCAACAGACTTTCATCAAAAGATGATGATATTGTAGATGAGGTTGAAGAATAATGAAAAACAAAGGTCTTTTACTGGTTTTATCAGGTCCATCAGGTGCAGGAAAAGGAACTATATGTAAAGCACTTTTAGAAAAGCAAAAATTTTGGCTTTCCGTTTCAGCTACAACAAGGCAGCCAAGAAAAGGTGAAATTCCTGAAGAAAGTTATTATTTTTTAACTAGGAAAGATTTTAAAGAAAAAATTATAAAAAATGATTTCCTTGAATATGCAGAAGTTTATGGCAATTTTTATGGGACCCCTAAATCTGCTGTTATAGAAAAACTTGATAATGGGCAAGATGTTATACTAGAGATAGATATTCAAGGTGCACTTAAAGTTAAAGAAAATTACCCTGAGGGTATATTTATATTTATTCTACCTCCTTCAATGGAGGAACTTAAAAATAGAATCATTGGAAGAGGAAGCGAAACAGCAGAATCACTTGTTACAAGATTTAAATCTGCATACAAAGAAATCAATTATGTTTCAAAATACAATTATGCCGTTACTAATGATAAAGTTGAAAAGGCTGTTTGTAAAATACAGAGTATAATGGTTGCTGAGAGATGCAGAGTTGACAGAATGAAAGAAAAAATTTTAGATTCCAAGGAGGGTTTACTGCATGAACAATTCTATGATTAATCCATCAGTAGTAGATTTATTAAAAAAAGTTGGAGATAAGTATTCAATAGTTTCAATAACATCAAAAAGAGCAAGACAAATAATTTCAGGTGCAAAGCCACTAATCGATATTGAAGCCAACAAACCACTTACTATAGCTATAAATGAGTTAGATGAAGATAAAATTGAATATGAGAAAAAAGATGTTAAAGAGGTAATAAAATAAATGTCAAAGACTGTTGTGATTGGAGTATGTGGAGGTATAGCAGCTTATAAGGCACTGGATGTTGTTAGCAGACTAAAAAAAATGGATTTTGATGTTCATGTTATAATGACAAAAGAATCCATGAAGTTTGTAACGCCACTTAGTTTTCAGACTTTAAGTCAGAATATAGTTATAAGTGATATGTTTCAGGAACCTAAAGCATGGGAGCTTCAGCATATTTCTCTTGCGAAGAAGGCAGATTTGATGCTTATAGTTCCTGCAACTGCTAATATAATTGGTAAAGTTGCAAATGGAATTGCAGATGACATGCTTTCTACAACGATAATGGCATCAAAATCAAAAGTAGTATTTTCACCTGCTATGAATACAGCTATGTATACAAATCCAATTGTTAAGTTAAACATTGAAAAGTTAAAACAATATGGATACGAATTTATAGAACCGGAAAGTGGAAGGCTTGCTTGTGGTGATATAGGAAAAGGTAAACTGCCAGACACTGAATATATTTCAAAATTTGTACAAAGTATTTTGTACGACAAAAAAGACCTTATAGGTCTTAATGTGCTTGTTACTGCTGGACCTACAATTTCTCCAATAGATCCAGTAAGATATATAAGCAACAGGTCTTCAGGAAAAATGGGATATGCTATTGCTGAAGAAGCAAGAGATAGAGGTGCTAAGGTTACGTTAGTAACAGGCCCATCTAGCATTGAGGCTCCATTTGGAATAAATACTATTAAAGTAAATACAAATGAAGAAATGTATAATGCTGTTAGGTCACATTTTGAAAACTGTGATATGCTTATAAAAGCAGCTGCAGTTGCAGACTATAAAGCAAAACATTATTCAGAGCAAAAGATAAAAAAGTCAGATGATGAACTTAAAATAGAGTTTAAAAAAGATACAGATATTTTAAGGACACTTGGAACAATAAAGAAAAATCAAATTTTAGTTGGTTTTGCAGCTGAAAGTAATAATTTAATTGAAAATGCAATTAAGAAGATAAAAGTTAAAAATCTGGATTTTATAGTTGCAAATGATATCACCAAAAAAGATTCGGGTTTTTCAAGTGATGAAAACACAGTTACTATTTTAAGTAAAGATGGCGAAGCGCATAAATTTGAAAAAAAGCCTAAAAAAATTGTGGCAAGAGAATTATTTGATTTATTAGTTAAAAAGCGCATTTAGCGCTTTTTTGTTACAAAATTATATTTTCATATTCAAAAGGGTGGTTGTTTGTTTAAATATGCTGGAGTTATTATAAATAATGAATCTTCAAAAGTTGATAGACCTTTTACTTATTCAATTGATAAAAATATGCAGGAATATACAAAAATAGGTCAAAGAGTGAAAATTCCTTTTGGTAGAGGAAATAAAATAGTTGACGGTTTTATAATTGAACTTTTTAATGATTGTGAATTTAAAAATCTAAAGGGAATTTTAGAAATATGCGATGATTTTACAGTCTTTAGAGAGAAAGACATAGAACTTATAAAAGTAATGAGACAAAAATATCTTTGCACATATTTAGATTGTATAAAGCTTTTAATTCCAAAGGGAATTATGAAGGGAATGAAGCATAAATTAAATAAAATTGTTTCAATAAAAAGCCCTCTTTCAGGAAAATATGCAAACGATAATTATAATAATATTTTTTCTATAGTAAAAAATAATAATGGCGTGTACACAAAGAATCAGCTTAGTAATGTTTTTAATGTTTCATTGTCTTCTATAAATACCCTTATTAATCATGGATTTTTAGATTGTGATGTTAAGGTTGTAGATAGGATAAATAATAGGGAATATGAAAAATATGGTGAAAAAGTTTTAAACATAAGTCAAAAAGCTGCAGTAGATGAAATTATTAGAGGAGAAAATAGAAACTTTCTAATACATGGAATAACTGGGAGCGGTAAAACTGAAATATATATGAAACTGGTAAGCCTCATGCTAGAGGAGAATAAAGAGTCAATTATACTTGTACCTGAAATAGCGTTAACCCCCCAGATGCTTGAAAGATTTAAGGGGAGATTTGGAAAAGATATAGCGGTTTTTCACAGTAAACTTTCAGATGGTGAAAGGTATGATGAATGGCTTAGAGTTAAAGAGGGAAGAGCAAAAGTGGCTGTTGGTGCAAGGTCTGCTCTTTTTTTGCCATTTTCAAATCTTGGACTAATAGTTATAGATGAAGAGCATGAAGCTAGTTATAAATCAGATGTAACTCCCAAATATAGTGCAGTTGAACTTGCACAGATTAAGTGTAGAATGGAAAATTGCAAGCTCGTTTTGGGATCAGCTACTCCTTCAATAGACACATACTATAAATGTATGCAAGGTTCTATTAAACTAATTAATCTTAATGAAAGAGCTGATGGTGCACAGCTTCCAGATGTACATATAGTTGATATGAAAAATGAACTTATGAACAATAATAAATCCATGTTTAGCAGAAAATTGTATGACCTTATAGAAGATAAACTAAAGAAAAAAGAGCAAATAATTTTATTCTTAAACAGAAGAGGTTTTTCAACTTTTGTATCCTGTAGAAAATGTGGCTACGTTTTTAAATGTGACCATTGTGATATTGCAATGACATATCATAGTAAAAGTAGAAAACTTGTCTGTCATTATTGCGGTAGTACAAAAGAATTACCTTCAGTATGTCCTAATTGCAAAAGTAGATATGTTAAATATTTTGGAGTAGGCACTGAAAAAATTGAACAAGAAGTATTAAAGTGCTTTCCAAGTGCTAGGACATTAAGAATGGATCACGATACTACAAGAGCTAAAAATTCTTATGAAAAAATATATAATAAGTTTAAAAATGGTGAAGCAGATGTTTTAATAGGAACACAGATGATAGCAAAAGGACTTGACTTTAAAAATGTCACTCTTGTTGGAGTAATTGCAGCAGATCTTTCTCTTAATTTGCCTGATTACAGGGCAAATGAAAGAACTTTTCAGCTTATAAATCAAGTTTCAGGTAGAGCTGGAAGGGGAGCTAAAAAAGGAGAAGTTGTTATTCAGACATACAGTCCAGAGAGCAGTGCTATAATAGCAGCTTCTAAAAATGATTATGAAGGCTTTTATAATGAAGAAATACAGATTAGAAAACTTATGGATTATCCGCCTTTTAAAAGGATACTAAGTATAAATTTAAGCAGTCAAAATGAAAATTTATTAATAAAAAATACACAGAATGTTGGGGTATTGTTAAAAAATAAATTTTTAAAAAGTAGTAATATAAAAATATTAGGACCCTGTCCATGTATAATTTCTAAAATAAAGGAGATGTATAGGTGGCAGATAATATTAAAAGGTGATTTTGACAATGAATTTGCGGAAAAAATCAAAAAAGTTGTTTATGAAAGTTTAAAAAATGATTATAATAGTATACGTATAAGTATAGATATTAATCCAACAAATTTACTTTAAATTAATATATAAATCGGAGGTTAGTTACATGGCTTTAAGAAATATAAGAAAATTAGGAGACAAAATTTTAAGAAAAAATAGTAAGACAGTAGTGAAAATAGATGATAGATTATTAACTTTAATAGAAGATATGAAGGAAACTATGTATAATGCAAATGGTGTTGGACTTGCAGCACCACAAGTTGGAATATTAAAGAAGGTTGTTGTAATTGATGTTGGAGAAGGTCCAATTGTACTTATAAATCCAGAAATAATTGAGGAAAAAGGTTCTGTAATAGATGAAGAAGGATGCCTTAGTATACCAGGAAGACAGGAAAAAGTTGATAGACCAGCTTATGTAAAAGTAAAATGTCTTAATGAAAAGGGAAAAGAAGTAATAATAGAGGGCGAAGAGCTTTTAGCAAGAGCTATATGCCATGAGACAGATCATCTTTATGGTATATTATTTATTGATAAGGCTATAAAAGGAGAATGATAATTTGTATAAAATAGTATTTATGGGTACTCCAGAATTTTCAGTACCAACACTTGAAAAACTTATAGAAAAATTTGATGTGGAAGCGATATTAACTCAGCCAGATAGACCTAAGGGTAGAGGAAAGAAAATAGTATTTTCACCAGTTAAAGAAGAAGCAGTGAAAAATAACATTACAGTTTTTCAGCCTCAAAAACTTAGAAAAGATACTGAAACAATAGAAAAATTAAAGGCAATTAAGCCTGATTTTATAATTGTAGTTGCATACGGACAAATATTATCAAAAGAAGTACTTGATATACCTAAATATGCTTGTATAAATTTGCATGCTTCACTTCTGCCAAAACTTAGAGGAGCAGCACCAATAAATTGGGCAGTAATAAACGGAGAAAAAGTTTCAGGCAACACTACAATGATAATGAATGAGGGATTGGATACAGGTGATATACTTTTAACTCAAAAATTTGAAATAACACCTGAAATGACTTTCATTGATCTTTACAGTTTACTTATGAAAAATGGTGCAGATTTAGTTTGTGAAACTATAGAAAAGTATGCTAAAGGCGAGATAAGTCCTATAAAACAGGATGATTCAAAATTTACATACGCACCAATGTTAAGTAAGGAAACTGGTAAAATTCATTGGGATAGTGATAGCGATAAAATTTGCAATTTAATTAGAGGATTAAATTCAAGTCCACTTGCTTATACTACCTACAAGGATACAAAATTTAAAATACATGTAGCAAAACCAGTTGAAGTTAAGAGCAGCGAAAAAAATGGTGCTATTTTAAAAGTAGATAAAGATGGAATACTTGTCAAATGTAAAGATGGCGGCGTTTTAATTAAAGACGTACAGTTTCCAGGCAAGAGATCAATGAGAGTAGAAGATTATATACGTGGTAATTCTATAGAAGAAGGTTGCATGCTAAATTAAATTATTTGGAGGTGTTTTAAATGTTTTTTGATAGAACTTTTATTTTACTAATACCAGCTATAATAATTTCATTTTGGGCACAACATAAGGTAAAAAGCACTTTTGACAGATATTCAAGAATTAGAAATGCCAAAGGATATACTGGTGCAGATGTTGCAAGGATGATTTTAGATGCTAATGGACTTAATTACATTCCAATTCAAGTGATACCTGGTCAGCTTACAGACAACTATGATCCAACAAACAAAGTTATGAATCTTTCACCAGATGTATTTCATGGGAATTCAGTTGCAGCAATTGGAGTTGCAGCCCACGAATCAGGCCATGCAATACAGCACAGCAGGAATTATGTTCCTCTTATAATTAGAAATGCCATTGTGCCTGCTGTTAATTTTAGCTCTAATGCATCATGGATAATACTTTTACTAGGAATGTTTTTAGGAATTCCATCTCTTGCAAGGATTGGAGTGTTCCTTTTTGCAGCTGTAGTTATTTTTCAGCTTGTAACACTTCCTGTAGAGCTTGATGCATCATCTAGAGCTATGAAAATATTGAAAAATAGAGAAATACTATATAAAGAAGAATTAAGCGGAGCAAGAAAAGTTCTAAGTGCAGCAGCAATGACTTATGTTGCAGCAGCATTAATGGCAATATCACAGCTTATAAGGCTTATTGATATAACTAGAAGAAACTAAATGGAAATTGAGGTAATTAAATGAATAATAGTAGAGAAGTTGCCCTTGAAATATTAAATGGAGTTATTTATAAAAAATCTTATTCAAATATACTTCTTGGAGTGAATATTGAAAAATCAGATTTAAATAGAAAAGATAGGGCACTTGTTACTGAAATAGTCTACGGTACTATTAAGTATAAATATACTATAGATGTTATAATAAAATATTTTATAAAAAGGGACATAAATAGTCTAGATAGATCAATACTTAATATTTTAAGAGAAGCTATATATCAAATAAAATATTTAACGAGAGTTCCTGATTTCGCAATAGTTAATGAAGCAGTGAATCTAGCTAAAAAGAAAAATAGTATAGGTGCTTCAAAGTTTGTAAATGGAGTTCTTAGAAACCTCTTAAGAAATAAGGATAAAGATTTTGTAAAATTTAAAAATGAAACTGAAGAATTAAGTTTTGCATATTCTTTTAAACCTTGGATGGTGAATCTTTTTATAAATCAGTATGGTAAAGATAGGGCACTTGAAATTATGAGTGGCTTGAATGAAGTTCCAGGAGTTTGCGTTAGAGTTAACAGCTTAAAAGTAGATTACGATGATGTTTTAAAAGCTCTTACTGAAAAGGAATTTCAAGTAACAGAAGGAAGTATATGTCCTGAAGCAATAACTATAACTAAAGGAGAAAGCATAGAGCATAATGAACTTTTTAATAGTGGTTTAATAACAGTTCAAGATGAAAGTGCTATGCTTGTAGCACCACTGATGCAGCTTATAGAAAATGATATTGTTATGGATATGTGCAGTGCTCCAGGTACAAAGGCAACGCATATAGCTGAAATTTTAAATAACACCGGTAAAGTAATGTCTTTTGACATTCACAAAAATAAATTAAATTTAATTGAGCAAAATGCTAAAAGGCTTGGAATAACAAATATAGAATGTAGAGAAATGGACAGTAGTATATATGACGAGAAATATGCGGAGTGTGCTGATAAAATTTTAATTGATGTGCCATGTTCAGGTCTTGGAATAATAAGAAAAAAGATTTAATCAATGTGACAGATGCACAGAGAAATATAATGGAAAATGCTGCTAAATATTTAAAGGTAGGCGGATATCTTATGTATTCTACCTGTACTTTAAATACAGATGAAAACTCAGGAAACATAATGTGGTTTATAAAAAAACATCCTGAGTTTAAAATTGAGCCTGTATATTTTGGAAAAGCTGATAATATACTATATAATAATATGGGATGGGCAACCATAATTCCAAATAAATATATGGATGGATTCTTCATTTGCAGACTAAAAAAATTCGGCAGGTGTTAATGTGGATAATATATTAGATTATAGTTTAGATGAACTAAAGAAATGGATGAAAGAAAAAGGCGAAAAGGAATTCAGGGCAAAACAAGTTATTGACTGGATTTATAGTGAAAAATGGGATTTTGACCAGATGAATAATATCCCTAAAAGTGTTCGACAAAAATTACAGCTAGATTTTTATATTGGGATACCTAAAGTTGTAGAAAAATATGATTCCATAAACAGCACTACAGTGAAATTTCTATTTGAATATATTGATGGCAGCATTATAGAATCTGTTGTGATGTCTTATAACTATGGAGATTCCATATGTATTTCAACGCAAGTTGGATGTAATATGGGATGTAAATTTTGTGCATCTACTATAGGTGGTAAAATAAGAAATCTTACTTCAGGGGAAATACTTGCACAGATACTTAAGGCACAAGAAGTAACAGGCAGAAAAATTTCTAATGTAGTCCTTATGGGAAGCGGGGAACCATTAGATAACTATGAAAATGTAATAAAATTTATAAATACAATAAATGAAGAATATGGACTTAACATAGGTCAAAGACATATTACTCTTTCAACTTGCGGGATTGTTCCTAAAATATATGATTTGGCAAATGAAAAATTCCAGATAACACTTGCTATTTCACTTCATGCGCCAACGGATGACGAGAGAAAGAGTATAATGCCTATTGCAAAAAGATATACTATTGATGAGCTTATGGAGGCATGCAGGTATTATATAAAAGTTGCAGGAAGAAGAATTACATTTGAATATGCACTTGTAAAAGGAGTAAATGATAATGTAGAAAATGCTGTTAGACTTGCAAGCCTATTAAAAGATATGCTTTGTCATGTTAATCTTATTCCTGTTAATAATGTAACTGAAAATAATTTTGAGAAACCTTCTGATAAAACTCAAGCAAAATTTAGTGAAACATTGAAAAGTAATGGAATTAATAATACAATTAGAAAAGAAATGGGCAGCGATATAAATGCAGCTTGTGGTCAGTTAAGGAGAAGTTATATAAAAAATGGGGGAGCTGAGATTAAAAATGGCTGAAAAGTTATCGGATATAGGTTTAACTAGGAAACTTAATGAAGATTATGTAGATTTTGTAGAAGACGATTTAAAGAAAATATATGTAATTGCAGATGGAATGGGAGGTCACAATGCAGGCGAAGTAGCTAGCAAGATGGCAGTGGAATTAACCATTAAATACATAAATGATAAGAAAGATTTTAGTGAGCCTGATGTTATATTAAAAGATGCAATAAATTATGCTAATGATGAAATTTATGAAAAATCTAAAGAAAACAAAAACATGTCTGGAATGGGAACTACCATAACTGCATGTTTGATATATAAGGGCAAAATGGTTATAGCAAATGTTGGAGATAGTGGATGCTTTATTGTAAGTGATAATGGAGTTAGAAAGATTACAAAAGATCATTCATTAGTGCAGCAGCTTGTGGATTCAGGGAGTATAACTGAAGAAGAAGCAGTTAATCATCCAAATAAAAATATAATAACAAGAGCACTTGGCACTAACAAAAAAGTTGAAATTGACCTTTTTCACTTGGATACTAAAGACTTTAAAAAGGCAATATTAGGAACTGATGGATTAACAAACGCTGTAAATAAACTAGAAATGTATGATATAGTAACAAAAAATGATGATAAAAAAGCTTGTAACCAATTAGTAGAACTAAGCAAGCTAAAAGGAAGTACTGACAATATTTCAACAATAATTTTCGAGGGGGAGTGATATTATGATACAAAGAGGGATGAAGCTTGGCAATAGATACGAGATCCTTGAAAAAGTTGGAGAAGGCGGAAGCGCAATAGTATATAAAGCAAAAGATCATATTTTAAACCGTTTTGTAGCAGTTAAAGTGTTAAAGGATGAATTAGCACTTAATGAAGAATTTGTTGAAAAATTCAAAAAAGAGGCATATTCAGCTGCAAGTCTTTCAAATAATAATATTGTAAATATATATGATGTAGGATCAGAAGAGAATATAAACTATATAGTTCAGGAATATATTGATGGAAAGACCTTAAAAGAAATAATAAGGGAAAATGGCTCTATTCCATGGGAAAAGGCAATAGGTATTACTAGGCAAATTGCAAGCGCCATTGATTGTGCCCATAAGAACAATATTATACATAGGGATATAAAACCTCATAATATTATTGTTACAAAAGACGGTATAGCCAAAGTAGCTGATTTTGGAATAGCGAAGGCCACAGATTCTGCTACAATTACTAATACTAACCAAGTTATGGGGTCAGCACATTATCTTTCGCCAGAACAAGCAAAGGGAACTTATATAGATGGTAGAACTGATATATATTCTCTTGGAATAGTTATGTATGAAATGCTTACAGGCAAGGTGCCTTTCGATGGAGAAAGTCCAGTTGCAATAGCATTAAAGCATATAAGAGATGAAATAGTTCCACCTATTGATGTCAATCCAGATATTCCTGTTTCATTAAATAATCTTGTTTTAAAAGCAGTTGAAAAGGAACCTATAAAAAGATTTCAAACTGCACAGGAATTAATAGATGAACTGGATAATTTAGATGAAAATAATGTTAAAAAATTTGAGCCTAGTGCACTAGATGACGATTTTACTAGAGTAATGGATCCTGTTGACAGTACAACTTTGTTTGACTCACCTTATAATGAGGCTGAGGATGAGAATAAAAATGATGATTTAGAAAATGAAGAGGGAAAAGACGAAGAAAAAGCTGAAGATGCAGATAAAAATAAACCGAAAGCAGCATCTAAACTTTCTAAAAAGAAAAAGACAATTATAACTGCAGTACTTGCAGTACTTGCAATTGTAGCAATTGTAGCTCTTGGTTATAGCCTTGGTTCAAAAGGAGGTTCTAGCAGCAAAACTTCTTCAGGCACAGTTCCAAATATAGTTGGAATGAATCAAGCTGCAGCTAAGAAACTTATTGAAAGTGATGGCTATAAATTTGTAATTGTTAAAACTCAAAAGAGCAGTAAGGCAAAGGGAACAGTACTTCAATGCTATCCAAATGTAGGAAGCAGCATAAATAAAGGTGATGAAGTACGTGTATATGTAAGTTCAGGAAATGATGATTCTTCAGTTCCCTCAGTTTTAAATATGGATGCAGCAAGTGCAGAGCAGACCATACAGGCTTCAGGATATACAGTTGGAAATATTTCCTATTCAAGTAGTGATTCTGTAGCAAAGGGATTAGTAATTTCACAGAATCCTAATGCTGGATCAAAAGCCGCAAAGAATTCAACAATTGATATAGTTGTTAGTACTGGACCAGCAATTAAAAAGTCAACGGTACCATCAGTTAAAGGTTTATCAAAAGATGCAGCAGCGTCAGCAATATCAGCAGTGGGATTAAATCCAGCTGTAAGTGTGGTAAATACAACTGACAGTAGCTTAAATGGAACTGTTGCATCACAGGATCCAGCACCAGGCAGCAGCATAAATAGAGGATCAACGGTTTCTATAACTGTTTACCAGTATACTCAACCGCAGACAACAGGAAATACAACTAATAATAACAACAATAACAACAATAACAACAATAATAAGCCAGCACCGCCAACACCGCCAAAAGATAATACGACACCACCGCCAAAGGATAATACAACACCACCGACACCAAATGGAACACCTACTAAGTAGTAAAAAACTATTAATTTTATAGGAGGCTAAATGCAAGGGATAATTGTAAAGGGCATAGCAGGTTTTTATTATGTTAAAATAGAGGATAAAATTTATGAATGTAAGGCAAGGGGAAGATTTAGACATAATTCTTTTTCTCCTCTTGTAGGAGACAAGGCTATAATAGAAGTCGAGAATGATAAGGGGTTCATTCTTGACATTCTTCCTAGAACTTCAGAATTAGTAAGGCCGGCTATTGCAAATGTATCCCAGGCCATTATAGTTTTTGCTGTAAAAAATCCACAATACAATGGAGATTTACTAAACAAATTTTTAGTATTGAGCGAAAGTAATAATATAAATGTAATAGTTTGTTTTAATAAAATTGATCTTATATCAGAAGAAGAACTAAAAAAAATGATTTCTTCAGTAGAAAATATGGGATATAAGGTTATATGTTTAAATGCAAAAAATAAAGAAGGATTTAAAAGTATAAGGGAAAACCTTAAAGATAACATTACAGTACTGTGTGGACCTTCGGGAGTTGGCAAATCAACTATTCTAAATGGTGTTATAGGTAAAGATAAAATGGAAACGGGAACTTTAAGTGAAAAACTTCAAAGGGGTAAGCAAACAACAAGACATGTTGAACTTATAGAGACAGACGGGGGATATTTAGCTGATTCTCCTGGCTTTTCATCCTTGGAGCTTTTAAATATAGAAAAAGAAGATTTACAGTATTGTTTCCCTGAATTTAAAGCCTATTATAATACATGTAAATTTTCTACATGTATGCATCATAAGGAACCTGGATGTGCAGTGAAAAAAGCAGTGGATGAAAATTTAATAAGTAAAGATAGATATGATTTTTATATAAAAACTCTAGAAGAAATTTCAAATAGGAGGAAATGGAAATGATAAAATTAGCCCCTTCAATATTATCAGCCGATTTTTCAAAACTTGGAGAAGATGTAAAAGCATTAGAGAGATTTGGAGCAGACATGGTTCATATAGATGTTATGGATGGAAGCTTTGTACCTAATATATCTTTTGGAACTCCAATTATTAAATCAATAAGGGAAAAGACAAAGCTTCAGTTTGATGTGCACCTTATGATCAATGATCCTTCAAGATACATAGAGGATTTTAAAAATGCAGGCGCTGACATAATAACAGTACACTATGAAAGTGATATTCATATTGACAGAACAATAAATTACATAAAAAGTCTTGGAATGAAAGTTGGGGTGGCACTAAACCCAGCCACATCTGAAGATGTTTTAGAATATATAATTGGACAGGTAGATATGGTCCTTATTATGACTGTAAATCCAGGTTTTGGTGGACAAAGCTTCATAAAATATACACTTGATAAAATAAAAAAAGTTAAAGAACTTTCTTTAAAGTACAATCCAAATCTTTATATTGAAGTTGATGGCGGAATAAATAAGAAAAATGTATCAGAGGTTATAAGATGCGGAGCAAATGTTATTGTAGCAGGGTCTTCAGTGTTTAAAGATAATAAAATAGAAGAAAATATAAAGAGTTTAAAAGAGGCTTTTTAAAATGAATATAACGATAATATCAGGAGGGAAACCTCCTTCTTTTGATATTTTAGATAAATATTTAAAAGAGAGTAATTTTATAATATGTTCAGACAGCGGTGCTAACACACTTTACAAATATAAAATAGTACCTGATATTTTACTTGGAGATTTTGATTCTATTGATAAAAATGTGCTTGGGTTTTATGAAAAAAATACAGCGTGTACTATTAATAGGTTTAAAAGTGAAAAGGATTTTACTGACACGGAAGCTGCGGTATATGAGGCAATTAAATTAAAGCCAGACAATATATTCATGCTTGGTTGCACAGGTACGAGACTAGACCATACTATGGCAAATTTGAGTATGCTAAAAAGGTGCCTTGATAACAATATAAATGGATATATTATAGATGATAACAATATTATAGACCTTCATGATAAAAATTTTAAAATAGAAGGAAAGAATGGACAAACCTTTTCACTGCAATGTTTTGGAAGTGAAGTTAAGGGACTTTGTATCAAAGATGCAAAATATAAATTAGATCATTATAATTTAAAATTTGCAGATCCTAGAACAGTTTCAAATGAATGTACAGACAAAATAACATATATAAGTTTTGAATGCGGTATTGTAATTCTCATTTTTGCAAAAGATTAAGTCTAAAAGTGATTATCTTTATTATTCATGCATATAATGTATAGTAGTAATGATGGAGGTAATTAATTGACTAAAAAGATAAAAAAGAATAAATTGTTTTGGGGAATAACAATTGCCTCTGTTGGCGTAGGTATAGTTTGCACATTTATAGTTCCTATATGGGGATGGGTAATGGCAGTTGGAGCAGGACTCATAATTTTCGGATTACATTTAATTGAAAACTCAAAAGGACACTAGGGGGGATTGTATGAAGATTGTAGCATTTAAGCTGCCTAAATTTTTATCTTCTATAATAAGATTTTTTATAAGAAAATAACAAAAAATAAAAAATGCAATTGTAATATCAATTGCATTTTTTATTTTTTATTGTGCACGCTGTACCTTACCTGAACGAAGGCATCTTGTACACACATGTATTGTTTTAGGAGCACCATTTACAACTGCTTTGACTTTTTTTACATTTGGAAGCCAAGTTCTTTTTGTTTGGTGATGTGAATGACTGTATTGAACTCCTGATACTAAACCTTTATTACATATATCGCATTTTCTTGACATCTTGAAAACACCTCCTTAAATGAAGTAGTATTATGTACTTCATAATTAACACAAAATCTATTGTATCATAGATTAAATGAATTTTGCAAGGGAAAAATATGTATGTTGTACTTATAATAAGGTAATTGATGAAATTTCTTGAATTATTGAATAAGATAATATAAAATGATAATATGGTAAAATGATAAGGAGGCGTTAATAATGATGGATATATCCAATGAATATGGATCCATTAACTATTCCGTTGAAGTACTTTCTAATATTGTTGGGATTTCAACTATGGAATGTTATGGTGTTGTAGGAATGGCGTCTAAGAATGCCAGTGATGGTTTTTGGGAACTTATTAAAGGAGAGAACCTGAGTAAAGGTGTAAAGATAAGTTCAAAAAATGATAATCTTAATATAGAATTATACATTATTGTTCAATATGGAACTAAAGTTTCTGTAATAGCTAATAATATAATACAAAAGATAAAATATAATTTAGAAAACTATACAGGACTCAAGGTGACAAGTATAACAGTTAATGTTCAAGGTGTAAGAGTCTAGGGAGGTACAAAAATTGGAACACTTTAGTATAAATGGTCATGGATTTTATAATATGTTAGTAAATGCATGCAACAGCTTAGAGGGAAAAAAGAATTTTGTAAATTCATTAAATGTTTTTCCTGTACCAGATGGAGACACAGGTACTAATATGTCTATGACTTTTAGAAGTGCTGTTAATGAGATTAAAGGAATGCAAGATAAAGGCATAGGAGAGATTGCAAAGCAGCTTTCTAAAGGTGCTTTAATGGGTGCAAGGGGAAATTCAGGTGTTATATTATCTCAGATACTTAGAGGTATGGCAAAATCACTTGAAGGTTTAGATGAGGCAGATTCAACTGAATTTGCAAATTGTATTTTAGAAGGCAGTAAATCAGCTTATAAGGCAGTTATGAGACCTACAGAAGGTACAATACTTACAGTTGTAAGAGCTGCAGGTGAAAAAGCTGTTTCTATTAAAGAAAAGGATATTGTAAAGTTTTTAGAAGAGGTATGTAAATGTGCTGATGAAGTTTTAGATAAGACACCAGAAATGCTGCCAGTTCTGAAAAAAGCAAAAGTAGTAGACTCTGGTGGAATGGGATTTACAATTATTCTAAATGGTATGTATGAGGCAGTTAAGGACAATATTGAAACTGTTTTGTCAGATGAAGTTAATGAAAAAGTAACAAATGCTGCTGCAAGGAATGTTGGAGATATAGATATAAAATATGGATATTGTACTGAATTTTTTATAAAATCCAATGTTAGTGATTTAGATGATTTTAAATTAGATCTCTCAAAGCATGGTGATTCCATGATAGTTGTAAATGATGATGATATAATAAAAGTTCATATACATTCAAATGACCCAGGACTTATATTGTCAAAAGCATTGAAACTTGGAGAACTTTCTAAAATTAAAATTGATAATATGAGGGAAGAACATAGACATGTACTTGAAGATGAATATCCTTTTGAAGAAACACCAAATTCAAAAGATGAAAATAAAGAAGATTTAGATTCGTCAAGTGAGCATAAGAAGTACGGTTTTATATCAGTAGCTGCTGGTGAGGGAATGATTCAAATATTCAAAGATTTTGGCACTGATTTTGTAATTGAAGGCGGTCAAACAATGAATCCAAGTACTCAAGATATATTAAGCAGTATTAATAAATTAGATGCTGAAAATATATTTATATTCCCAAATAATAAAAATATAATTATGGCTGCAAACCAGGCAGCAGAGCTTGCTGATAAAAATGTAATTGTTGTTCCTACAAAGACAATACCACAGGGGATTACTTGTCTTACTGAATTTAATAACAATGCTGATGCATCTGCTAACGAAAAAAATATGAATGAAGCTATTAAAAAGGTAGCTACAGCTTCTGTAACTTATGCTGTAAGAGATACTGAAATTGATGGAACTATAGTTACAAAAGGTGATATTTTAGGCCTTGTTGAAGGTAAAATTGTAAAGACAGGAAAAGACCCATATAATATGTGTGAAGAACTTTTGAGCAAGATTGTTAATGATGAAAGTGAACTAATATCTATATATTATGGTAATGGAATTGAAAAGAATGATATAGATAGTCTGCTTAAAAAATTAGAAAATAAGTATGATGATTTAGATATTGAATGCAGTAATGGAAAGCAGCCATTATATTATTTTATAATTTCAGCAGAATAAAAAAAGCCTTAGGGCTTTTTTTAATATATTTATGGAGTGATTAAATGGAAATATATAGTGATGTAGATGTTATTAAAGGAGTAGGTGAGAAGACAAAACAGATGCTGAACAAATGCAGCATTTTTTCTGTTATGGATTTACTTCTTTATTTTCCAAGAGATTATGAAACTCTGATATTTTCTAGTAATATAAGTGAATTTTCAAAAGGTGATAAAGTAATTGTAAAGGGAAGATTTATAAGGAATGATGGAAGTTTTAGATCTAGAAATGGTAAGACTATAACTAAACTCCTTTTTACAGATGGAAAAAATATTTTTCAGGGAATTTGGTTTAATATGCCGTATATATCTAAAAGTTTTCAGATTGATAACGAATATACTCTTATGGGGAAAATAAATATACTAAGAAATGAGATTAGTATGACTTCTCCAGTTGTGCTTAAAGATGAATCTAAAAGAGAAGATAAGATTGTGCCTATATATCCCCTTAGAGATAACATGAAAAATAAGTATTTTATAAATATAATATCAAAAGTACTTTCAGCTGTTAAAATTGAGGAAAATCTTCCAGAATGGATAGTTAAAAAGCATAATTTTTATTCACTAGATAGAGCAATAAGGTGTATACATAATCCAACAAATATTTCTGAATTAAATGAGGCTAAAAGAAGACTTAAATTCCAGGAACTTTTTACATATTCCTTAAAGGTGCTCGTACTTAAAGATTACGTTAATAAAGGCAAAAAAGGCATAGCTTATAAAATGTCAAAAGAACTTGTAAACTTAAAAGAAAGCCTACCTTATAAGCTTACAGGGGCACAGAGCAGATCTATAAGGGAAATACTCATTGATGAAAAAAAGCCTACTTCAATGAACAGACTCCTTCAAGGTGATGTTGGAAGTGGTAAAACTATAGTTGCATTTATTGCTATGTTCAATGTTATAAAAAATGGATTTCAAGCTGCACTTTTAGTTCCAACTGAAATATTGGCATTTCAACATTATGAAGATGCTAAAAAATTATTAGAATCTTTTAATATAAACATTGGAATTTTAACTGGAAGTACAAGTGCTAAAAAGAAAAGAGAAATAAAAGAAAATATAAAAAATGGTACAATTCAAATGCTTGTTGGAACTCATGCACTTTTAGAAGATGATGTGGAATTTGAAAAACTTGGAATGGTGGTAACAGATGAGCAGCATAGATTTGGAGTTATGCAAAGGAGCAGACTTTTTAATAAAGGAAGCAATATAGATATTCTTGTTATGACTGCAACACCAATACCAAGAACCCTTGGGCTTTACCTTTATGGGGATCTTGATGTCTCTGTTATAGATGAACTCCCACCAACTAGAAAAAAGGTAGATACCAATTACTGTGACATAAAAGAGGAAGCAAAGGTATATGAATTTGCCAGAGAAGAAGTTCAAAAAGGCAGGCAAGTATACATAGTATGCCCACTTGTAGAGGAAAATGAAAAAATGGAACTTGCATCAGCAAAGGAAATGTCACAAAAGCTTAAAGAGAAATATTTCAAAGATTTCACTGTGGACTTAATGTATGGTAAAATGCCACCTAAAGATAAAGAGGAAATAATGCTTAAATTTAAAGAAGGAAAGACTTCAATTCTTGTCTCTACAACTGTAGTAGAGGTTGGGGTAAACGTTCCAAATGCAACTGTTATGATAGTTGAAAATGCAGAGAGATTTGGCCTTTCTCAGCTCCATCAGCTAAGAGGAAGAGTTGGAAGAGGAGAATTTAAATCATACTGTTTTTTAATTGCTTCTATAAAAGGGAAAAACGTTAAAAGAAGAATGGAAATAATGAAAAACAGCAACGATGGATTTTATATTGCTAGGGAAGATTTAAAGATAAGGGGTAGTGGAGAAATTTTTGGATTTAGGCAGCATGGTGAAAATGGGCTTATACTTGCAGATATAATTTCAGATTCTGATATATTAATAGAGGCTAGCAGTGAAGCTAGAAATTTAATTCAAAGTAAAAATAGTAAGGATATACACATAAAAAATCATATTTTGGAAAGATTACATCAAAATTCTAGATATATATGTTTTAATTAAAAAGTTTTGTATAATTAAAAGGTGTATGCTACAATATTAGGGAAAAAAGTACTATAGGAGGAAACAATAATATGAGAATAATTGCAGGCAGCGCTAGAGGAAGAAAAATATTGCCTCCTTGCGGAATGGAAACAACTAGACCAACTCTTGATAGAGTGAAAGAAAATATGTTCAATATTATACAGGACTATGTTCCATATTCAAAAGCAGTTGATGTATTTGCAGGTACAGGAAGTCTTGGACTTGAATCTGTAAGTAGAGGGGCAAGTGAATGTTATCTAGTGGATAGAAATGCCGTTTCATTTTCGCTGCTTAAACAAAATGTAGAAAACTTAAAGTTTGAAGATAAATGTAAATGTATCAATATGGATTCCTACGATGCACTAAAGAGTTTTGCAAAAGAGGGACTTTGTTTTGATTTGATATTTATAGATCCACCTTATAAGAAGAATATGATACCTAAGGCTATAGACATAGTTTCGGAAAATTCTCTTTTAAATAAGAAGGGATTAATAGTAACTAAAATAGATTACAGTGAAGAAATTTTTGAGGGAAATGATAGTATAACTATGGTAGATCACAGAAAGTATGGAAAGACAATAATTTGCCTCTATAAATATAAGGAGGACTAAATAAAATGAATATAGCTGTATATCCTGGGAGCTTTGACCCTATTACAAATGGACATCTTGATGTTATTAAAAGGGCTGCAGCAGTTTTTGATGAGATTATTGTACTTGTTCTTGTGAATCCAAATAAAAAGGGAATGTTCAAAATTGATGAAAGAGTTGAACTTATAAAAAAGGCTGCACAATCTATTAACAATGTAAAGGTTAAAAGTTATAATGGATTGCTTATTAATTTTATGCGTGAAAGTAATATTAAAGTAATCGTTAAAGGTCTTAGAGCTCTTTCAGATTTTGAATATGAATTTCAAATGGCGCTGTGGAATAAAAATTTAGCACCTGAAATTGAAACATTTTTCATGATGACAAGTTCAGAGTATTCTTATGTAAGTTCTTCTGCTGTTAAACAGGCAGCAGAATTTGGAGGATCCATTAAAGGACTTGTCCCTGACTGTATATTACAGCGCATAATAGAAAAATCAAAAACTCTTAGTAAGGAGAGATAACTATGGATGTTTTAAAGCTTTTAGAGTATCTAGAGGAAATTATAGATACTTCTTCAAAAGTACCTGTTACAGGGAAAATACTCGTTAATAAAAAAGAAGTCTCAAAAGTAATAGACGAGATTGTTTCATCTCTTCCAGAACAATTAAAGAAGGCTCAATGGATAATTGATGAAAAGGATAGAATATTAAGTGAGGCATTAAAAGAAACTGAAAAAATGAGACAAAAAAATCAAAATGAGATATTGAAAGAAATCCAAACACACGATATAACAAAAGAGGCAAGCAGGGAAGCTGATAAAATAATTATCGAAGCAAATAAAAAAGCAAGAGAAATTATGCTTGGGTCAAGAGAATATGCAAGTGATGTACTAGCAGGTTTGGATTCAGAAGTGGATAGAAGAAGCCAAATAATGCTCTCAAATATACAAAATGAAATGGAAAAATTTCTTGAAGGTTATAAAGCAAAAGTTCAAACTTCAAAAGATACAATTAAGGAAAATGCAAAAGAGCTTAAAAAGATATAATAAATTTAACGGTTTTATATAATATAAATGGAATTATAAACACAGCAATTAAAAGATATATGCCTGTATTTGAAATGAAATTTGGTAAGGTCAAAATATTGCTGCTATTTGTGTAAACCGTTATCTCACATACTTTATATAATATTAAAACTGTAATTGATGCTATTATACCTTGTAGAAATTTACTTATAGAATAGTTAATTGGTGGAAAGTTATGTTTATAGGTAAAGGATAAAACTTGTGCAAGCACGCTTAAACCACCAAAGGAAGTCAAGAAGGAAAATAGCATGAGTTTTATAGGAATGTCTATGGAAGAAGTTGCAACTAGACCGCATCCATTTGTCATTTCTATCATTCCAAGTAAAATTGAACTCAATATACCATAATTATTTACTGCATAGAAAAATGCAGTATTTTTTATTGCACTTATAACTACAGAAAAAAGTACAATAAACCCACCTACAAGAGTGCAGGATGAAATAGCATTTTCAACGCTATTTTTAAGAGATTGTCCAATGCTTGTACTTACATTTATATTTGTATTGTAATTTTGTGAACTTAAATTGGAACTAGTAGATTTATCTTTCTTAAGAACTAAGCTCATTATAAAACATGAAAAATAGCTTGAAAATAAAAGCAGATATCCATAGTAGGTGGAATGTAAAAGGGAACTTCCAATAGTACCTACAATAAAAAGAGGACTACAATTTGTTGCAATGTTTAAAAGTCTCTTTGCTTCATTAAAATTAATATATTTTTTTTCGTACAAATCGCAGCTGTATTTTGCGCCTATTGGATATCCACAAAGGGCACTTGCAATTAAAACTATGCTGCAATTGTAAGGCAGTCTTAAAATTTTACAGAGAACTTTCCCAAAGAGTTTAGAATATATGTAAACGCCTCCGTAATCCATCATTATGTTGCAGAGTATAACAAATGGAAACATAGTAGGAAAAACATTATATACAAATAGCTTTGCACCATAAAGTGCACTTTTTATGCATTTATCTGGATTTATTATGAGATAAATAATTATTACAGTACATAAAATTATAACTAATATATTAAAGAATGATTTTCTTATTTTAGTTCGCAATAGAACTCTTCCCTTCTATAAACAATATAATTGTATTAACATAGTTATTTATATTTTCTAAAAATTCAAATATAAATAAGCAGTAAAAAAATAAACATTATGGTATAATTTTATAAGAAACCTAGGAAAACGAAAAAATACATAACAATATTAGAGTGCTAATATATTTGTAATATGGGGGAGTTTTATGAAGATAGTATATTTTATATTTATAGCTACTGGAGTTTTTATTTTTTTACTTGGATTTATACTATATAAGTATAAAACAATAGAAATGCTCAGTGGTTATGATTCAACGAAAAAATATGATAGGGAAGGGCTTGCAAAGTTTAATGGTAGTAACCTTATGTATATGGGTGGTTCTATTATAATTATAAATGCTGGATTTGAGTTGTTTGGTAATTCATCTTCAACTATGTTCATAGCGGCTATGGTTTTATTCTTTGCAGTTACGATATTTTTTTCAGTAAAATGTGCTGTCCTTTCTAAAAGATATGAATTGTCAGGGGGAAAAGAAAAATCAGAATCACAAAAACGTTATGATAAGATGAGTTTAAGAGTTGTATTGACACTGGTATCTATTATGTTTGCAGCCATTATTATTTTTATGGTGACGCAAGCTAATGCAAGTACAAGTTTATCTATTAATAAAACATCAATAGATATAAAAGCAGGTATAGTAGAAAGAACTTGCAATACAAATAGCGTAACTAAAGTATATTTAAAAAATACAATTCCAGATCACTCAAAGTCTACCGGAATGGGTATAGGGAGCATTGAGAGAGGAACATATGATGTAAATGGTATGGGAGAAGGTGCGGTGTTCTTAGAAAGTAGCAAGGGACCATATCTATATGTAATTGCAGGTAAGGATTTTATGATTATTAATAATAAAGATGCTTCAAAAACTAAACAGTTTTATAAGGAAATTTTAAATTACACAAAAAAGTAATTGTTAAAGCATTATACATATTAGTTATTAGTTTAAAATTGAATATTTTTTAATGGTACTTGGAAGAATTATTGGAAGAAAACTTATATCGAGAATAACATTTTATGATTTCATAGTGGGAGTTACCATTGGGGCGATTGCAGTTAGAATAGCATTGGGTCCGCAGGAATCACCATTTTTAGCTGTACTTTCAATAATAATTATTACAGCGTTAGTTGTTATTACGGATTATTTAGGCATTAAAAGCTTTAAATTTAGGCTCATAGTAGATGGTGAACCAATTATAAATTATATTAATAAGCAAAGGCAAGATATTAAATAGTAATTTAAAGAAAATGAGAATTCCAATAAATGAGCTAATGATGCAGCTAAGGGAAAAAGATATATTCAATATAGAAGATGTTTTCTATGCAGGAATAGATGCAGCAGGAATACTATATGTTTCAGCAAAAAGAAATGATAAATAATATACATATCAAAATTAAATAATAAAGAGGGAATTTTAATGTGGGTATTATTTGCATTTGGTTCAGCATTTTTTGCTGGGATTACAGCTATTTTAGCTAAGATTGGAATAAAAAATACGGATTCTAATTTGGCAACTGCAATCAGGACTGTTGTTATATTAATTTTTTCATGGTTCATAGTTTTTGTTGTTGGTTCCCAAAATACGATTTATCAAATAAATAAACAAAGTTTGCTTTTCTTGATATTGTCAGGATTAGCAACAGGAGCTTCCTGGCTTTGTTATTTTAAGGCTCTTCAGCTTGGAAATGTTAATAAAGTAACTCCAATTGATAAATCAAGCACAGTAATGACTATGATTTTAGCTTTTATCTTATTAGGTGAAAAGATTACTTTTATAAAGTTCATTGGCATGTGTGCTATAGGAATTGGAACATACATGATGATAACTAAAAGAAAATTGAAAAACAAAGAAAACATAGGCAATAAATGGTTATTTTATGCGCTGCTGTCAGCGGTATTTGCAAGTTTAACTGCAATTCTTGGAAAAGTCGGAATCACTGGAGTTGAATCAAATTTAGGAACTGCAATTAGAACTATTGTTGTATTGATTATGGCATGGGTAGTAGTTTTCGTTTCAAAAAAACAAAGTGAAATTAAAAAAATTGATAAAAAGAGTTGCTTATTTATTTGTCTTTCGGGAATTACAACAGGAGCTTCCTGGCTTTGCTATTATAGGGCTCTACAAAAGGGTCTTGCAAGTATAGTTGTACCTATAGATAAATTGAGTATTGTTATTTCAATTTTGTTTTCATACCTTATTTTGAAAGAAAAACTTACTAAGAAGTCATTCCTGGGGCTAATAATAATTGTCATAGGAACTTTAGTACTTCTAATAAAATAAATTTACTTGGTAATAAACTTTCTAACTGAATAAATGTGAAAATATTATAATTTTTTATTGTTGACAAGATTATGAAATAGAATTAATATATTATTATATTGAACATGTTCAAATGCATTGTTAGAGGTGAATTTTATTGGATGAGGTAAGATGTAAGATACTGTTAGCTTCCAAGGAGTTATTTTTCAGTCAAGGATACAAAAAAACTACGATTAGGCAGATAGTTGAAAAATCTGGAGTCCTAATTGGAAGTATATATCATTTCTTTAGAAATAAAGAAGACATATTTCAAGCTGTAGTTTTTGAGTTGTTTAATAAATGTGAAAGCACTGTTAATAAACGTTTTGCTGAAAATAAAAAACCTGCTTTAAGCTATGCCGTTATGTGTGCTATAGAGTTAAGAGCAGTAGAGATGAGTGAATTGGTGTGCGAATTCTATTATGAAGCTTATAGTTCTAATATTATATTAGAGAAACTTACAACTAATGCTGCTAAAAGATCACAAATATTATTTAAAATGTACAATCCTAATTACATTTTTGAGGATTATTATGTTAGGACATTAATGATAAAAGGTGTAGTACGCAGCTGTATAGCAAGCTGTTATTTTAAGCAAAAATTTGAATTTGATAAAATGATTAATATATTTCTAGAAATAAGCTTAAGAACTTTTAATGTCGATGAGAGAGAAATCGAAGAAGTACTAGGAATTGTAGCAAGAATGAAAGAAGATATTATTAATATGGCATTAATAGTTGGGGATGAAAGCTTTTCAATATAATATAATAGCCCACTTTATGTTAAGTGGACATTATTTTTAGAATTATTTGAACATGTTCAAATAAAAATATATGGAGGTTTAACAATGAAATTGAAAAAAATAAAAATTAATAATAGCGAGAATTATTCGTTATGTGTATTAAAGAATGATATTTGGATAACTTTAGAGGCAGTATTAGAGGCAGTACCTAATGATGGGACAAAGGAACGTTTAATACTTGAAAG
>JAQUXS010000014.1 GCA_028692255.1 Clostridium sp. | reverse complement strand
AGATATAGAAAGGAAAAAACAGGTGGCCTCGATGATGAGCAGCTTAGAAATTTAAGTGAGAGACTTACATACCTTAGGAATCTTGATGAAAGAAAGAATGCAGTAATAAAAAACATTGATGATCAAGATAAACTTACAGATAAACTTAAGAATAATATATTAGAAGCACAGACTTTAACTGAAGTTGAAGATTTATATAGACCATATAAACAAAAAAAGAGAACAAGAGCTACAATAGCTGTGGGTAAGGGATTGAGTCCTCTTTCAAGTGCTATTATAGAAGGAAAAATAGATAACATAGAAGAATACGCAGAAAAGTTTATTAATTTGGATAAAAAAGTTGAAACTAAAGAAGATGCGTTAAAAGGTGCAGAGGATATTATAAGTGAAAATATATCTGATAATGCAGATTATAGAAAATGGATAAGAATCTATGTTAAAGAAAACGGTATTATTGAAAGTAAGGGTGAAAAGAGAGAAGAACCAACGCCTTATGAAATGTACTATGAATACAGTGAAGCTGTTAGTAAAATACCACCTCACAGAATTCTTGCAATAAGTAGAGGAGAAAAAGAAAAGGTACTTTCAGTAAAAATAACTTGTGACCAAGATAAAATAATAGAATACTTAAAGGGTAAATGTCTTAATGAAAATGAAAATGCAGATAAATATATTTTAAGAAGCGTAGAAGATTCATTAAAAAGACTTATATACCCTTCAATAGAAAGAGAAATAAAATCAGATCTATTTGAAATAGGTGAAAATGGTGCTATTGAAATATTTAAAGCAAATTTAAAGGCACTTTTAATGCAGTCACCTATAAAGGGAAAAGCAGTTTTGGGTTATGATCCTGGATTTAGAACAGGTTGTAAAATAGCTGTTTTAGATGAAACAGGAAAACTTCTTGACACTGCAACAGTATATGCAACGGCACCACAGAACGATGTAGAGGGATCAATAAAGACTTTAAAAAAGCTTGTTTATAAATATAATGTTGGAATGATATCTCTTGGAAACGGGACAGCAAGCAGGGAATCTGAGGAAGTTGTAGCAAGACTTATAAAAGAAGTCAAAGAAGAAAAGGGTATGGACCTTTATTATGTAATAGTTTCCGAGGCAGGAGCTTCTGTTTACTCTGCGTCAAAACTTGCAAGTAGTGAATATCCAAATATAAATGTTTCACTTAGAGGTGCAATTTCAATTGGAAGAAGACTTCAAGACCCATTAAGTGAACTAGTAAAGATAGATCCAAAGTCCATTGGAGTGGGACAGTATCAGCATGATGTTACCCCTAAAAGACTTGATGAATCATTAAGTGGTGTAGTTGAGGATTGTGTTAATAGTGTAGGTGTAGACCTTAATATAGCAACTCCATCTCTTTTATCTTATATTTCAGGTGTAAATTCAAATATTGCTAAAAATATAGTTGAGTACAGAGAAGAAAATGGAAAATTTAAAAGCAGAAAAGAACTTTTAAAAGTAAAAAGACTTGGACCAAAGGCTTTTGAACAGTGTGCAGGTTTCTTAAGAGTTATGGAAAGCAAAGAGACATTGGATAACACTGCAGTTCATCCAGAATCTTATGCTGCTGCAAAAGGTCTTCTTCAGATATTAGGTTATACAGAGGAAGATGTTAAAAATGGTAATCTTTTAGGTGTTGATAATAATGTTAAATTTTTAGGATCTGAAAACCTAGCAAAAAAATTATCTATAGGTGTTCCAACATTAATGGATATTATAAAAGAAATAAAAAAACCAGGAAGAGATCCAAGAGAGGATATGCCAAAACCAGTTTTAAAAACTGGAATTATCGATATGAAGCAGCTTAAACCGGGAATGGCACTTACTGGTACTGTAAGAAATGTTGCTGATTTTGGAGCTTTTGTTGATATAGGAGTTCATCAAGATGGACTTGTACACATAAGCCAGCTTTCAGATAAATTTGTAAAGCATCCTCTTGATGTAGTTAAAGTAGGAGATATTGTAAATGTAAGAGTGCTTGATGTAGATGAGAAGAGAAATAGAATATCACTTACTATGAAAGAAAATCAAAAATAGTATTGATTTATATTATAAAAAGATATAAAATATAGTTAAATAAAGAGGATAATCTTCAGGGCAGGGTGTGAATCCCTACCGGCGGTATAGCCCGCGAGCCAAGATTTTGGCATGATTCGGTGTAACTCCGAGGCCGACAGTATAGTCTGGATGAAAGAAGAAATTTATTAAAGTATTTTGGTGCCCTGGCTTTTTTTAGTCAGGGATTTTTTATTTATAGCCCTTTTGACCGTCCAAAAAATGGAGGTAAAAAAATGAAAAATTCAAAACTCAATTTTATGACAAAAACTGCTATGCTCAGTGTGCTTGGATTCTTACTTATGTTTATTGAGGTGCCAATACCAATTTTTCCATCGTTTTTAAAAATGGATATAAGTGATCTTCCTGCACTTATAGGAGCCTTTGCACTTGGACCAGTATCAGGAGTAATAATAGAACTTATTAAAAATGTGCTTCATGGTACTTTTGTAGGAGGGTCTGCTTTTATAGGAGAACTTGCAAATTTCCTTGTTGGATCTATTCTTGTTTTAACAGCAGGATATATTTATAAATTTAAAAAGAGTAAAAAAAGTGCAGTGTTAAGTCTTCTTTCAGGAACAATTGTAATGTCTATAGGTGCATGTATTGTAGATTATTTTATAGTATTTCCACTATATGAAAAGGTGCTTCATTTTCCAATAAGTGCTGTAGTTGCTATGGGTACAAAATTAAATCCATATATAACAGATTTTAATGGATTTATTGCATTTAGCATATTACCATTTAATATTTTAAAGGGAGTTATAATATCTTTAATTACCCTTGCGGTTTATAAAAGTGTTTCACCTTTAATTCATAATGAAATTCAAAAATCAAGTGAAAAAAAAGGAAGTATAGTTTAATGTGCATTGCACATTAAACTATACTTCTCTTTTCCACATTATTATTGCATCTTCTTTTGTATCTGCATAATAACCCTTTCTTATTCCTTCATCACAGAATCCATATTTTTCGTAAAGGTTATGAGCTGTTGTATTTGATTTTCTAACTTCAAGTGTCATAGAAGTTATATACCTTTTCTTACATATATCTATGAGACCTTCAACTAATAGACTTCCTGCACCAATACCTCTATATTTTTTTGCCACAGCTATATTTGTAATGTGTCCTTCATCAAGTATAAGCCACATTCCTGCATAACCTATAACTTCACCTTTATAAAGAGCAATTATATATTTTGCAAAGCTATTATTTAGTTCTTTCTCCATGGAATCTTTACTCCAAGGGTCAAAAAAACTTTCTTTTTCAATCTCTAAAATTTTGTCAATGTATTTTTCATTGAAAGGAGAAATTTCTAAATCATTCATTTACGTCTTTCCCTGTCCTTTTTTCATACTCTCTTTCTGCCTGCGATTTTCTAATATAAAAAGGTGCAGATGTAAAAAGATCATCATGATCGCCTTTTTTTAGTTGTTCAACACCAAGTCTTCCAAGAGAAGCTGCATTAACTACATTTAAGTGAGATGGAGCAAATTTTACTGAAACTAAGTTAGAAGAAAGTATTTTTTCCTTAAAAAGTTCTTCTGCTTCTCCTATAAAACTTACAGGTTTGTTTTCTGATTTTAATTTCTCTAGCAATTCATCTATTGAAATTATCATATATTCAGTAGTTCTTTTTAAAGTTTCTCCATCAAATTCATATAGTGCGGTATAGACATTTCCTCTTAATGCATTTAATATAGGGCATATTATGCCACTTGTATAGCAGAGATTATATGCCAGTGCATCTAGTGAAGAGATACTAATAAAAGGTTTTTTAGTGCCTGTGCACAATCCTTTTATTGTTGACATTCCAATTCTAAGACCAGTAAAAGATCCTGGCCCTTTTGAAACTACAAAGCCTTGGACTTCATCAATTGTTGAATCAGTATTCTTAAGTAAATTATCTATAATTGTCATAAGTATAATGGAATGCTGCTTTTTATAATTAAAAGTTATCTCACCAAGTAAATTATTGTCATCAAAAAGTGCACAAGTAGCAGATTTTGTAGCAGAATCTACACTTAAAATTTTCATAAAGTAATCTCCTTTACATAATTGTATCTGTCTCCAAAATAATTTATTACTATTTTTCTAAAATTGGGTCCCTTTTCAAGAAGTTTTTCTATTTTAATTGAAATACGTTCTTTTGGAAGAAGTTCATCTATATAATTGGACCATTCTATTATACTAACAGCATCGCTAAATATGTATTCATCAAAACCAATGGCATATATTTCATCGGGATCATTTACCCTGTAAACGTCAAAATGGTACAATTTTAATCTTCCTGTATATTCATTTACAATATTAAAAGTTGGACTTGTTATATAGTCATCAATTAGAAGACCTTTTGCAATCCCTTTTGTAAAGTGCGTTTTTCCAGTTCCAAGATCTCCATTAAGGCAAATTATATCACCTTTGTTTAAAAGGGATCCAAGTTTTTTCCCAAGTGCAATTGTTTTTTCTTCGCTATCAACTATAAATTCCATGAGAATTCACCTCACCTTATTTTATATTAAAAACAAAAAAAAGAAAAGAACACTAAAAGAAGTATATAATTATAAATCTACTTCTCTTAATGTGTCTTTTAGCTTATCAAAAGCATCACTACAAATTAATCCGTCAGAAACCATTTCGTTTAATATTGTGAAAGCCTTTTCTGTTGATAGACCGCTTCTATAAGGTCTATCTTCTGTAAGAGCTTGATATATATCACATACGCACATGATTCTGCATTCTTCCGAAAGGTTTGAACTATTGAGTTTCCTAGGATATCCAGTACCATTTAATTTCTCATGGTGGTTTGAAGCCCAATCACTTATGTCCTTTATTCCGTCAATTCTGTCTAAAAATATTTTTGTATAATATACATGAGATTTTATTATAGAGAATTCGCTATCGGTTAATTTACCATTTTTATCAAGTATATTATTTGGAATTGCAAGCTTTCCAACGTCATGTAATAGACCTGCAATTCTCATTTTTAAACATTTTTCATCAGAATATCCAATATGTTTTGAAACTAAATAGGCAAGCTGAGCAATTCCTCTTGAATGTTTTGCTGTAAAGGAACTTTTGCTATCTATTATTTTTGCCATAATTAGAGCAATTTTTTCAAAGTCATAAAGGTCAATATATGTATTTATGTTAGGAGAGATATTGTTTAATATAAAATCAATAAATGATACATTCTCCATATCAAACCAAAAGATTTCTTTGCTTGATATTTTTAAAAATGCTGATGCAATTCTACATGAGAACAAAGAATTTGTGTTATCAGTAACGTATTTTATTATTCCTGATTTTTGAGAATGAGAAGAACAATTTTCGTTATACAAAAATTCAACTAAATCAGCTAATCTTATTATTTGGCTTATAACTGGTATATCTTCTCCTTTCATTTTAGCTGGACCAGTACCATTATAATTTTCATGATGAAAAAGGATAAAAGGACTTATATCACTGAATACAGGGAAATCACTTATAATTTCAGCACCTTTTTCGCAATGTTTTATAATAAAATCTTTTGAAATATGAGCTTTTTTTAAAGAATTTGAAGCACCTATATCATGTAAAAGTGACGATATGTATAATTTTTTTATTTCATTTTCTGACAGATTTAGATGTTCACCTATCTTTAATGAAATATATGTAGTTATTTTTGAATGATTTTGATAACTATGTTTTGAAAAGTTTTTACTTGGAACTTTTCCTACAAAGTTTTCATCTATAACATTATTTTCAATAGAACTAATTTCTGCAAAATCTAAAGCCATAGACATAGATCTTATTATTTTATCTAAATTAATTTTCATAGTATACCTCACCTAAAGTCTTATACAAATCCATTTTATCATATTTAAAAATAAAGTAGAATATATATAATTTAAATAAAATAAAAAATGTTTTTTTTTAGGAAAAATGATATACTAATAAAAGTATAATGTATATAAACTCACATTAAGGCATGGGGGTAAGATTTTGAAAAAAGTAAGACTTATAATATTAATTGTATGTGTAACACTTCTTTGTGCATGCAATGATAATTCAAAAATAGATTCGGGGAAAACTCCAGATAATAAAAGTACAAGTATTGGAGAGGGAATTGACATAATGACAACTAATAAATTCCTTTACACAATTGTAAAACAAATATCTGGAAATAATAATAATATAGACTATATGTTTACTGATGAGTCAGAGGATAAAAATTTCAATCCAACATCTGATAGTGAAAACAATATAGAAAAGAAGGATTTATTTATATACAGTGGTGCAGGATTTGAGGGATGGGTAAGCAATTTCTTATCCAAGGTTGATAAAAATAAAGTTGGAGTGATAGATGCATCAAGGGGAACTAAAATAACATCTTTTGGCAATAAAAATGATGCCAAAAATTACAATAATAAAAACCCATATTATTGGATGGATCTAGATAATTATAGTGCCATGGTTTTGAATATAAAAGACGCTATTGAAGAGAAGGATCCTAAAAATATAGACCTATATGAAACTAGATTTAAAAGTATAATTAAAAATGTTTCTAAATATAAATCACAAATAAAAGATATAAATTCTAAAATGAAAAATTATGATTTTGTAACTGACCAAGATACTTTTGACTATATGACAAATGATATGGATGTTAAAACAATTAAATTTTATAGAAATGATCAAGGTGCTATTTCCCCTGATGATGAGAAAAAAATAAGCGATGAATTTAATTCAAATAAGTCATTATGCTTCCTATATGAAAATGATAATGATCTTAATGCAAACAAGGATATAATAGATAAGTATAAGATGAAAACAATAAAAATTACGGTATATAATAGCAATATGAGTTATGCAAATATGATGCAGGGCGATATTAACAATATAAAAAGCGTAATTAAGTAGTTGTATATATTGAAAAATGTATTGCAATTTAAAGATTTTTAATATATAATATTTATTGTCTTAGGGGTATGGCTCAATTGGTAGAGTAGTGGTCTCCAAAACCATTGGTTCTAGGTTCGAATCCTAGTACCCCTGCCAAAAGTAAGGCTTTCCGAGTTTCGGAAAGTCTTTTTTTTATGCAAATAACACAACGCACATAAAAATCAATAATTTTTGATAATATAAAATAAGATTAAGACAGCTTAAAGGATTGTAAAGATATGTAAAATAGTATAAAATGAGCATTTTTAAAACCATTGGTTCTAGGTTCGAATCCTAGTACCCCTGCCAAGTGTTAAAAATAGAGTTTACAGAAATGTAAACTCTATTTTTTATTGTTTATAATATAAGTATAATATTTCTAATTAAATTCTTGAATATTTCATATGAAGTTAGAAGAACTGATATAATAAAAATATGGGAAAATGCTATCTGAAATTATGGTAGGGGATGGTGAAAAAGTTGATTGAAAAAAAGATTAAAATTAATCATGAAAAAGGAATTCATGCAAGGGTAGCGGCAGCATTAGTACATAAAGCAAATGATATTCAGGAAAAACATAATGTTAATATATTTATTAAATATAATGAAAAAATTGTGCCTTCAACAAGTTTAATGGTGCTTATAAATCTCAAAGTAAGAGATAAGGAAGAAGTAATTATTGAGGTTACAGGGGAAGAAGAAGAAATTGCACTTGAAGAAATTGTGAAGTTTTTTAATAACGATTTTGGATTGCTAGACAATAATACTATAAACCAAATAGACAGTATAATAGATGAAAATGTAATTACGCTGGATCAGGTATTTCAGAATATTGGAAATGGTATTATTGCCACAGATGAAAAAGACAATGTCATTATATTCAACTCTTTTGCCGAAAAGATTTTTAATATAAAATCTAGTGATATCGTTGGAAAAAATATTATTGATGTAATGCCAGACTCTAGGCTAAATATAGTTAGGGAAACAGGTAATCCTGAGATTATGGTAAGAAAGGTTATTTATGATAATATAATTTTGATTAACAGGACACCGATGATAATAAATGAAGAAATAAAGGGCGCTATTGGGGTGTTTGAGGATATATCAAAGCTTGAAAAGGTTAAAGGAGAACTTAGGGAAGTAAAGGAGCTTAAGGAAAGGCTTCAGCGGATACTTCAGTCTGTCCAGGATGGTATATGTGTTATAAATGGAAGTGGGGTAGTAGAGTATGTAAATGATTCATATTTAAATATACTGAACATAACTAGAAATGACATTATTGATAAAAATATTAAAGAAATATCTCCAAATGGGCTTAGAAATAAAGTATTAGAAAATGGAGAAAGTATTAAAAATGCGATTATAAAGAAAAGTAATGATATCACAATAGTTTCAAATATAAATCCAATAGTAATTGATAATGAAATAGAGGGAGTTATATCTGTAGTTAAAAATTTAAAAGAAGTACAAGTACTTACAAAAAAACTAAATGAAGTATCTGCAAGGGCAAATTACCTTGAGGAAGAACTTATAAGAACAAAGAAACCTGAAATGGTGTTTTCAAATTTTATTGGGAAAAGCGGCAAAGTAATTGATGCCATGTCTGTTGCTCTAAAAGCGGCTCAAAGTAAAGCTACAATTCTAATAAGAGGTGAAAGTGGTACAGGAAAAGAAATTATTGCGGAAGGAATACATTATGCAAGTACAAGCTTCAAAGGACCATTTATAAGAGTTAATTGTGCAGCAATACCCGAAAATCTGCTTGAAAGTGAGCTGTTTGGGCATGAAAAGGGATCTTTTACAGGAGCAATAAAAAGAAAGCTTGGAAAATTTGAACTAGCACAACATGGAACTATATTTTTAGACGAAATAGGTGAAATGGAGAAAAACATGCAGTCTAAAATATTGAGAGTTCTTCAGGAAAAGGAAATTCAAAGAATAGGAGGTGAAGAGACCATAAAATTAGATATCAGGGTAATAGCCGCCACAAATAGAAATCTTGAAGATATGATTAAAGAGGGACAATTTAGAGAGGATTTATATTATAGATTAAATGTAATTCCAATATTTCTTCCTCCACTTAGAGAAAGAAAACAGGATATTGGTTTATTAGTTGAGCATTTTATGAATAAATTTCAAAGCTACAGGGATAAGCCTATAAGGGGAATATCAAATGAAGCTATGGAAGCATTGCTTAGTTATGCGTGGCCCGGAAATGTAAGGGAATTTGAAAACTTATTTGAAAGATTATTTGCTCTTGTAGATGAAAAATATATAGAGTTAAAGCATCTTCCACCATATATAAGAGGAGAGAGAGTTGAAAAACAGAATTATAGTGCAAAAGATAAAGCAATAAAACTCTTTGAAACGGATGATATTTTTACAATGGAGGAATATGAAAAAATAATAATTGTAAAGGCACTAAAAAAGTATGGCAGCTATAATGCAGCAGGAAAGGTACTAGGACTTAATCATAAAACTATTGCATCAAAGGCTAGAAAATATGGCATAGAGAAAGTAGTTGCTTGGGAAAAAGGAACAAGGTGAAAAACACCAAAGTGCGCTTTTTTACCAATAATTTTGACAAGAAAATTAAAAAAACCTCAATTTTACTGCATTTACACTTTGGCATGAATTTTGCTTATATATATTTATGTAAAAATAAATATATGAGGAGGAATTTAAATGGAGAAATTCATGGCAGAGCTTGTAGGAACTTTTTTAATGGTTTTACTTGGTGATGGAGTTGTAGCAGGTGTTATTTTGAATAAATCAAAAGCTCAGAATTCAGGCTGGATTGTAATTACGGCTGGATGGGCTTTTGCAGTAGCTATTCCGGTTTGGATTTTTGGAAGTGTTAGCGGTGCACATTTTAATCCAGCAGTTACAATTGGACTTACAGTTGCAGGCAAGTTTCCAGCATCAGAGGTACCTATGTATTTAGCAGCTCAGTTTATAGGAGCTTTTATAGCAGCAATTGTACTGTTTGTACATTATTATAAACACTTTGAGGAAACTGAAGATAAGGCTACCAAGCTTGGAGTTTTTTCAACTGCACCGGCAATTAGAAGCAATTTTTTTAATTTCTTCGGAGAGTTTATGGGAACGTTTGTATTGGTATTTGGAATACTTGGAATCACTTCTCAAAAAATGGCACCTGGTTTTGCAGCTTTTGCAATAGGCATTCTTATATTCTCAATAGGTGTGTCACTTGGAGGAACTACAGGGTATGCAATAAACCCTGCAAGAGATTTAGCACCTAGAATTGCTCATGCTATACTTCCTATACCAGGTAAGGGAAATTCTGATTGGGGATATGCGTGGATTCCTGTTCTTGGACCTATAGTAGGAGGAATTTGCGGATCTATATTTTATTTACTTATATTTCATTAATAAATATTAAGGGAGGAATATACAATGAAAAAGATAATTAATAATCCTGAGTGCGTATTAAGTGAAATGCTTGAAGGAATTGCAAAGGCACATCCTGAATATTTAAGAAAACTTAATAATGCAAATGTTTTGGTTAGAAAAGATTTATCTAAAAGCAAGGTAGCTATTGTAAGTGGTGGAGGAAGTGGACACGAACCAACTCATGGAGGCTATGTAGGAGAAGGAATGCTTGATGCTGCTGTAGCAGGAGAAGTATTTACTTCACCAACTCCAGATCAAGTTTACGAGGCTATAAGAACAGTTGACAGAGGAAAAGGCGTTTTACTTGTAGTTAAAAATTATAGTGGTGATGTAATGAACTTTGATATGGCAAAAGATATGGCTGAAATGGAAGGGATTAAGGTAGAATCTGTTGTAGTAGATGATGATGTAGCTGTTGAAAACAGTACTTTTACAACAGGTAGGAGAGGAATTGCAGGAACGATTTTTGTTCATAAAATTGTAGGAGCTGCTGCAGAAAAAGGATTTGAAATTGAAGAAGTAAAAAGAATTGGTGAAAAGGTAATAAAAAATGTCAGAAGTATGGGAATGGCATTAAGTTCATGCATAGTTCCAGCAGTAGGAAAACCAAACTTTACACTTGCAGAAGATGAAGTTGAAATTGGTATTGGTATACACGGTGAACCTGGAACACATAGAGAAAAGATAAAAACTGCAGATGAAATAGTAAGTGAACTTATGGAAAAGATATTAAAGGACAATGAGTTAAAATCTGGAGATGAAGTTGCAGTGATGGTAAACGGATTAGGTTCTACTCCATTAATGGAACTATATATTGCGAATAAAAAGGTTAATGAGATATTAAGTAGCTTAGGAGTAAAAATACACAAGACATTTGTAGGAGATTATATGACTTCAATTGAGATGGCTGGATTTTCAATAAGTGTTTTGAAATTAGATAATGAGCTTGAGGAACTTTTAGATGCTCCAGCTGATACTCCTGCTTTTAAGGTCATAGGTTAAAAATATTTAATTTAGTAAGGAGGTCTTGAATATGGTATCGACTAAAGAAGTAGTAGAAATAATTAATGCTATAGCAAATAAAATTGAAGAAAATAAAATGTATCTTACAGAGCTTGATGCAAGCATAGGAGATGGAGACCATGGCTTAAATATGAGCAAAGGTTTTGCAGCAGTAAAGGAAGCATTGAGTGGGGATGAAAGTAAAGATGTAGGAGATGTATTTAAGAAAACAGGAATGGCACTTGTATCCCATGTAGGGGGAGCTTCAGGACCTCTTTATGGTACTGCATTTATGAAAGCAGCGATAGTTGTAAAGGAAAAGAAAAGTGTTAATATCGAAGATTTTATAAATATTTTAAATGCGGCAATAGATGGAGTAAAGCTCAGAGGTAAAGCAGAGCTAGGAGAGAAAACTATGCTTGATGCGTTGATTCCTGCGTATGAAGCTGCATTAAAGGCAAATGAAGAGGGAAAAGAGTATGGGGAAGTGCTGAAAGAAGCAGATAAAGCAGCAAAAGAAGGAACTGAACAGACAGAAAAAATTATTGCAACAAAAGGAAGAGCAAGCTATTTGGGAGAAAGAAGTATAGGTCATAAAGATCCTGGTGCAGCTTCAACTTCAATTATTATTTCTGTAGTTTATGATTTCTTTAAATAAGCTATAAGGGAAGGTGAGTAACTATATGGTTGGAATAGTTTTAGTATCGCACAGTAGAAAAATAGCTGAAGGTATAAAAGAATTAGCACTACAAATGGCTGGAGATGTTAAAATAGCTTCAGCAGGAGGCGCAGAAGATGGAAGACTTGGTACAGATGTAATTAAAATTACCAGTGCAATAAATGAAGTTTATTCAGAAGATGGAGTGCTAATCTTATTTGATTTAGGAAGTGCCTATATGAATGCTCAGATGGCAATAGAATTTTCAGAATATGAAGATGGTAAGGTTGAAATTGTAGATGCAGCGTTTGCTGAGGGTGCAGTTGCAGCAGCAGTAGAAAGCAGTTTAAATAAAAGCAAAGATCAGATAAAGGAAGCGCTTAAAGCTATGCAGCTTGGTAAAATGCCTTGATTTATATTTTTAAGTTTTTAGTAGTGTTTAAAACCATTGGTTCTAGGTTCCAATTCTAGTACCCCTGGCAAGAATAAGGCTTTCCTAGTTTTCGGAAAGTCTTTTTTTATGCAAATAACATAACTGTATTTTGGAAACTAACAATGTTTTATCGAAATTGTTTAAATCTGTTTGGGGGTTCTTTTGCATTAGTGTAATGTATTCTACTTTATATCTTGAAGTTCATTGGGTGCTTGACCGTTATAGGGAGTATGATTTTAGGATATGTAATAATAAAAATAGTGATAAAATAAAAGTATTGTGTTTAATGCAGATTTCTGCATTTTAATCATAGTACTTTTTCAATTTTATCTAAGGAATTTTTTATTTAAAGAATATTTTATAGTAAGATTTCTTATTAAAATTCCAAGGAATAGTGATGATAAGGCAATAGAAAGGTTAATTTGAAAACTAAAAAATTTAAATAAAAAAATGTGTTTTCCCACCCAAAATGATAATATAGTCAAAAATAGCAGGAGACAATTGTAATTAGTTAATTTTTTTTGAGTTTTAGCTATGGTAACTCCTATTAATGCAAAAATAATAAAGGTTAATAAATTGCAAAAATAAATCATAAGTTTTCCTCCTAAATATTTAATTTGAAATATAAAAAGTGACATTAATTTAATTATATACCATAAATTTGGATTTTAATAGCCTACCTATATTATTTGAATTTTATTTAAAATTAATGTATAATAAAGAGTGGTTAAAAAGTGAGAAAGATTATTGGCTCTAGATTATAACACTACTAGTACCTTTTCTATAAATAAAGTCTGTGAATTTAACAGTTCACAGACTTTTATACACAATAATGTTCTATTTGGTGATTTTAGTGTTTTGGTTGTTTAACTAGAAACGTTGAAAAAATCACTATTTTTTATAAGAAATTTTCAGTTCTTGAATTAAAAATTAACTTTAAAAGAGTAAATTAGCATAAACATGTCGTAAATTAGGAGGATATTATGAATTTTACAATAGTGGGTATCGATGTTACTCCAAATTTAAAATCTTTTCAGGTAGATTTTGTTGATATTTATGGAGATAATATTAATACAAATGAACAAGGGGTTATTATGAGGGATAGATTAAAGCAAATGAGAAAAATACAATGTGAATGGGGCCCAATGACAAGCAGTGAAATGAGTGCAATATTGCTGGCTGTTTCACCCACAGGAGTAGCAGTTCAATATACTGATCCGATTTCAGGTAGTGATCAGGTGAGAAATTTTTATGCTGGAGATAGAAATACCCCAAAATTTGATTTCGTTAGTAACATGTGGCTTGGATTAAAAATGGATTTAATAGAAATATAGAGTTTAGAAACTTAGTGTTAGAAAAGATAAAAAAATAAAAAGTCCCTTACACCAATTAAAAGGTGCAAGGGACTTTTTGGCTATGAAATTTTTCATTTCAATATAGATATAATCAATAATCTCAATTAGTGTTTTCTTTTGTATATTAAAAATCTTTATACAATCTTTATATGTAGGGGTAAATCTTTGCACAATCTTTATACACAAAATGTTAATATTTGAAATAAGAAAATTAGATGTAGGAGGAAGAGATATGTTAGATGTTATTTACATTGTTTCATTTATAGTAGGTTTCTTATTAATTAAGTACTTTACAGATTGGTGTGAAAAACAGATTAACAAAAATTAATCTTGAAAGGAAGGATAAAAATGATTTTACTAGGGATTATTGTAATATTAATGTTTGGATATTTAGGATATGCATTGTTTAATCCTGAAAAATTTTAAAGGTATGGAGGTTATTTAGATGGATATATTAGGAATTGCAATTATATTAATTGTTTTTGTATTGTTAAGTATTCCCATAGGAAAGTATATTTATAAGGTGTCAGAGAGGAAAAAAACTTTTATAGATCCTGTTGCTAATAAAATAGATAATTTTATATACAAAATAGCGGGTATAAAAGATGAAGAAATGAACTGGAAGAAATATTTAATAGCATTGATTTCAAGCAATGCAGTCATACTTTTTATAGCGTATTTGGTTTTAAGAATACAGGGGTTTATCCACATATTAAATCCAAATAATATAGGTAACATGCCTCAGGATTTAACTTTTAATACGGTAATAAGTTTTTTAACTAATACAAACCTTCAAAATTACAGTGGTGAATCGGGCTTGTCATATTTTAGTCAAATGGCTGTTATTACTTCGTTTATGTTCCTTGCAGCAGCTACAGGACTTGCAGTTGCCCTAGCATTTATGAGAGGACTTGCAGGTAAAAAAACTTTAGGAAATTATTATAAAGATTATGTGAGAATAATAACAAGAATATTATTACCAGCTTCAATAGTACTATCAATATTTTTTGTTGCACAAGGGGTTCCACAGACTTTTGCAGGAAATACAACTGTGACTACAATAGAGGGAAAACTTCAAGACATTCCACTAGGTCCAGTAGCAAGTCTTGAATCAATAAAGCTTTTAGGTACAAATGGAGGAGGCTTTTTTGGAGCCAATTCAGCACATCCTTTTGAAAACCCAACACCATTTACAAATGTAGTAGAAAATTTAGCTTTCTTACTTCTTGTTGGTGGAACTGTAGTATGTTATGGATATATGCTTAAAAATAAAAAACAGGCAAGAGCAATATTTGCAGCAATGGGTATTTTGCTTTTAGTAGGGCTTATAGTTTGTTATAAAGCTGAAATGGCAGGAAATCCAGCACTTGCTAAGCTTGGCTTAAGTCAGAGCATGGGAAATATGGAAGGGAAGGAACTTAGATTTGGGGTTCCACTGTCATCGCTATTTGCAACTACTACAACGGCAACAGCTACTGGCGCAGTAAACAGTATGCATGATTCTTTTACTCCTTTAGGTGGAGCGGTATTAATGTTCAATATGATGCTCAATTGTATATTTGGAGGAAAAGGCGTTGGATTTATGAATATGATTATGTATGCTATTTTAACTGTATTCATAGCTGGACTTATGGTTGGAAGAACTCCAGAGTTTTTATCAAAGAAAATTGAAGCCAAAGAGATGAAGTTAGTAGCACTGGCTATAATAATTCACCCATTTTTAATACTTACGTTTTCTGCATTAGCTTTTGTTGTTCCTCAAGGAATAGGAGCGATAGGAAATTCAGGCTTCCATGGACTATCGGAAATAATATATCAATATACAACTTCAGCGGCCAATAATGGATCTAGTTTCCAAGGACTAGGTACTGACACTGTATTTTGGAATACAACTTCGGGAATAGTAATGTTCTTTGGAAGATATATGTCTATGATAATTTTAATGGCTGTAGCAGGATCTCTTTCAGCTAAAAAAGCTATACCAGAAAGTGTAGGAACATTTAAAACAGATAATAGTATGTTTACTGCAATATTAATAGCTATTGTAATAATAATTGGTGCGTTGACATTTTTACCTGCCATAGCACTTGGACCAATTGCAGAACATCTTACTCTTATGAATTAGAAGGCTATAATGAGTTTTGGAAGGAGATAAAATTATGAGCAGTAAAGAAGGAAAATCTAAATTTATTACTAAGGAAATAGCTGGAGAAGCTGTTATTGAAGCTTTAAAAAAATTAAGTCCAAAATATATGATAAAAAATCCTGTTATGTTTGTAGTTGAAATAGGATTCTTTGTATCAATACTTCTTACAATTTTCCCTAGTTTATTTGGAGATAAAGGGAATAATTTAAGAATATATAACTTTGTTGTAGCTTTAATATTATTTATAACAGTGCTATTTGCAAATTTTGCAGAAGCTGTTGCAGAAGGACGTGGAAAGGCACAAGCAGAGAGTTTAAAGAAAACTCGTAAAGATACTAAGGCAAAGCTTTTAGATGAAAATGGCAATATTAAAATAGTAAGTTCAAATGAAATAAAAAAAGGAGATATAGTTTTAGTTGAAAATGGAGATATAATTCCAAATGATGGAGAAATAATTGAAGGTATTGCTTCAATAGATGAATCTGCTATAACAGGTGAATCTGCACCTGTTATGAAAGAAGCAGGGGGCGATTTTGCATCTGTAACTGGAGGAACAAAGGTTGTAAGTGACTGGATAAAGGTTGAAGTTACTGTAACACCAGGAGAATCCTTCTTAGATAAGATGATTGCACTTGTTGAAGGAGCTTCCAGGCAGAAAACTCCAAATGAAATAGCACTTAACACACTCCTTGTAAGTTTAACGTTGATATTTCTAATTGTAATAGTAACACTATATCCAATGGCAGTTTATTCAGGAGTTAAAATTCAAATGTCAACTTTAATAGCTCTTTTAGTATGTCTCATTCCAACTACAATAGGAGGACTTCTCTCAGCTATTGGTATTGCAGGAATGGACAGGGTTACAAGATTTAATGTAATAGCTATGTCTGGTAAAGCAGTAGAAGCATGTGGTGATGTAGACACAATGATACTTGATAAGACAGGAACTATAACTTTTGGAAATAGACTTGCAGCAGAATTTATACCAGTGGAAAATATAGATTTAAAGGAACTTGTAAAATATTCTGTTATTTCTTCTTTAAAGGATGATACGCCAGAAGGAAAGTCAATTGTAGAACTTGGAAGAAAGTCAGGTCAGGAGTTTAATAAAGACGAATATGAACAGTGCAACTTTATTGAGTTTACTGCACAAACAAGAATGAGTGGAATAGATCTTAAAGATGGGACAAAGATAAGAAAAGGTGCAAGTGATTCTATAAAAAATATGGTTAAAGAACTTGGAGGAGATATACCAAGTGATCTTGAAGAAGCAGTAAATAGAGTTGCAAAGCTTGGAGGGACACCTCTTACATTGTGTGTAGGCAATAAAATATATGGAGTTATATATTTAAAGGATACTGTAAAGCCTGGACTTGTAGAAAGATTCCAAAGACTTAGAGAAATAGGAATAAAAACAGTAATGTGTACAGGAGACAATCCATTAACTGCAGCAACAATTGCAAAAGAAGCAGGAGTAGATGAGTTTATTGCAGAATGCAGACCAGAAGATAAGATTAAGGCAATAACGGATGAGCAAGAGGAAGGAAAACTTGTAGCAATGACTGGAGATGGCACTAATGATGCACCAGCGCTTGCTAAAGCTGACGTTGGACTTGCAATGAACAGTGGAACTACAGCAGCAAAAGAAGCAGCTAATATGGTAGATCTGGATTCAGATCCTACAAAGATATTAGAGATTGTTGAGATAGGTAAACAGCTTCTAATAACTAGAGGAGCACTTACAACTTTTAGTATTGCAAATGACGTAGCAAAATACTTTGCTATAATACCAGCTATATTTACTATAGCTATACCTAAAATGCAGATTCTAAATGTAATGGGACTTTCAACTCCATATAGCGCTATTTTATCAGCACTTATATTTAACGCTATAATAATACCACTTTTAATACCAATTGCAATGAAGGGTGTTAAATATAAGCCAATGAAATCAGAAATGTTACTTTTAAGAAATATGCTTGTATTCGGAGTTGGAGGTATGATAGTACCTTTTATAGGAATTAAAATTATCGATTTAATTATTACACCATTAGTTAGAATGTTAAATTTAGGCTAATGAAAAAGGAGTGATTTAAATGAAGACATTTAGAACTGGACTTATGTTAAGCATTATAACTATAGTATTGTGTGGAATAATATATCCAATTGCCATTACTGGAATTGGAGGAGTATTTTTTAAAGATAAGGCAAATGGTAGTATGATTTTATATAAAGGCAAGGCTGTTGGCTCATCTCTACTTGGACAAAATTTTACGGATCCAAGATTTTTTAGGGGGAGAGTTTCTTCTATTAATTATAATACCTATACTGCTAAAGATACGAAGCCAGATAAAAATGGCAAAGTTGCATATAGCGGGGTTGGTTCTGGCTCACAAAATTTAGGACCTTCAAGTTCAGCATTAAAGGATAGAGTGAAAAATGATATAGCAGATTTTTTAAAAACTCATCCAGGAGTAAAAAAATCAGATATACCAACAGATTTATTGACTAGTTCTGCATCAGGACTTGATCCTGATGTTAGCCCTCAAGGTGCTAAAATTCAAATCCCAGCAGTTTCAAAAGCTACAGGAATAAGTGAAAAAACACTGCAGAAAATGGTGAATGAATATACTGAAGGTAAAACATTGGAAATGTTTGGAGAACCTAGAGTAAATGTCTTAAAATTAAACTTAGAAATCGCAAATATGTTAAAATTGAATGTGAAATAAGAATAAAATTAAGCATATAATTTCAGGGGGATAAATCAAATGAATGTAGATGCTCGTCCAGATCCTAATATTCTTTTAAGTGAAGCTAACAGGCTTGAATATAAAAAGGGCAAAGGAAAATTAAAAATATTTTTTGGATATTCAGCAGGTGTTGGAAAGACATATACGATGCTGCGAGAAGCACATGATTTAAAAGAAAGTAAAAAGGATGTTGTTATTGGATATATTGAACCTCATATGAGACCGGAAACAACATCACTTCTAAGAGGAATTGACTCAATAGCTTTAAAGCAAATTCAGTATAAGGGAATTACTTTTAAAGAGTTTGATCTAGATGAGGCATTAAAGAGAAGACCAGAGATTATATTAGTAGATGAACTTGCACACACAAATGCTAATGGTCAAAGGTATAAAAAAAGATGGCAGGATATAGAAGAACTATTAAATAAGGGAATTGACGTATACACTACTTTAAATGTTCAGCACATTGAGAGTTTAAATGATGTGGTTGCCAGCATAACAAACATTACTGTAAGGGAGACAATACCTGATAAAGTATTTGATGATGCAGATAAAGTGGAACTTATAGATATTGAACCAGAAGAACTTCTAAAGCGTTTTAGTGAAGGGAAAATATACAGTAAGGAACAGACTAAAAAGGCATTTGGACACTTCTTTACAAAAAATAATCTCTATGCTTTGAGGGAAATAGCATTGAGAAGGACAGCAGACAGGGTAAGCAACGAAATAGAAACTGAGAGGTTATCAAAGGGGCAAATAACCGTTATGCCTACTTCAGACCAAATACTTGCATGTATAAGTTCATCCCCATCTTCCCTTAGAGTTATTAGAACTGCAGCAAGATTTGCAGAAGCTTTTCATACAAAATGGATAGTATTATATATAGAGACAACAAAATTTCAAAATTTGAAGAATAGTGATAAGGATAGATTAAGTTCATATCTTAATTTAGCTGAGCAGCTTGGTGGAGAGGTGGCTACAGTATATGGGGATGATTTAGCTGAAGAAATAATCGAGTATGCTGAATTCAGAAATATAACTAAAATTATTATTGGTAAAAATAGTAGAGTAACAAGTAAAATAGTTCATTTTTATGCTAGAGATGTTGTAGATAAATTAATGAACTCAAATAGTTATATTGATGTATATGTTGTACCTAGTGCTCAAGATGAAAACAGAAAGTTTAATTTAAAATCAAAAATTCATGGGAAGTTCTCAATATCCCTTCAAGATATAATTAAAGCTATTATAATAATGTGTATTAGTACATTTATATCTAAATTTTTTGATATATTCCATTTTTCAGATGTAAATATGATAATGGTGTATATTTTAGGTGTAATAATAGTGTATATGATAACTACGGGTTATATAGTAGGGATAATGTCATCAATTGTATCAGTTTTAGCTTTTAATTATTTATTCACAAAGCCCAAGTATTCTTTTGAATTTTATGATAAAAGTTACTGGGCTACTTTCCCTATAATGATTACAGTTGCACTTATAATAGGTACACTTACTAATAGAGTTCAAATTGAAGCTAAAGAGTCTTCAGAAAGGGAAAACCGTACACAAACTCTGTATAGAATAAGCAGAAAACTACTTAGTGCAAATAGCATTGCAGATGTTGTGGCTGAAGGAATAAAATATATTTCAAGACTTTTAAATAGAACTGTAGTGTGCTATATATGGGAAGATGGGAAAATGCTATCACCATTCGTATATAATAGCAAGGAAGGTAAAATAGACAATAATATTTTAAATAAGGAAGAACAGGCAGCTGCTCAGTGGACATTTATTAATAAAAAAGAGTCTGGTGCAGGAACAAATACATTTTATGGAGCTAAAGGTTATTATATGCCTATAAAGGGGCAGAAAAATATTCTTGGGGTTATAGGCGCATCTTGCATAAAGGGTAAGCTTTTACCAAAACATAAATTTATTTTTGAAACAGTTGCAAGTCAAATGGCAATAGCTATCGAAAGAGAAATATTTTCAAAAAATCAGGAGAGTTCAAAAATTGAAATTGAAAGAGAAAGACTTAGAAGTACGTTGCTAAGATCTATTTCTCATGATTTGAGAAGCCCATTAGCAGGCATTAAGGGATCTATAAGTACAATTTTAGAAAACGATAAGAGTATTTCAAAAGAAGTTGAAACTAATCTTCTTAAGGGAGTTTATGATGATACAGAATGGCTAATTAGACTTGTTGAAAACTTGTTAAGTATGACTAGATTTGATGAAGGAAAAATGGAACTTGTAAAAAATATTGAAGCTGCTGAGGAAGTAGTATATGAAGCGGTGCAAAGAAGTTCAAAACAGTTTAAAGATTGTAAAATAAAAGTGGACATTCCAGATAACTTTATATTAGTTCCTATGGATGCTAGGCTTATAGAACAAGTATTGATAAATTTAATTGATAATGCAGTAAAACATTCACCAAAACATTCAGAGATAATTGTTAAGGTTTATGAGAAAAATAAAGATGTTATATTTGAAGTTATTGATAATGGGACAGGAATATCAAGTAAAATATTGCCTAATATATTTGAAAGATTTTTTACGGATGGAAGTAAAATATCAGACTCAAGGCGAGGAGTAGGATTAGGTCTTGCTATTTGTAAATCCATTGTTGAAGCCCATGGAGGTAAAATATCAGCTTTTAATAGAAAAGACAGGGGAGCTGTTTTTAGATTCAACATTCCAGAGGGAAGTATAATGGAGAATGGATATGATTTTATAGGAGATGATAAGGATGGAGAATAAACCATATATATTAGTTGTAGAAGATGATAAACCAATAAGGGATTTTATTTCAGCGTCCTTATCAGCTCAAGGATATAAGCACGTTGAAACAGATAAAGGGAATGAGGCTATAACCCTTGCAATGTCTAATAGTCCAGATCTTATAATATTAGATTTAGGGCTCCCTGACATAGATGGGTTAGAAGTTATAAGTAAACTTAGAAGTTGGAGTAAAACGCCTATACTAATTGTTTCTGCTAGAGAAAATGAGAGACAAAAAGTAGAAGCTTTAGATTTAGGTGCAGATGACTATCTTACTAAACCTTTTGGAATAGGAGAATTGCTTGCTAGAATAAGGGTTGCACTTAGACATATTGATATAAATAAAACTGAAAGTGAAGACAGCAAATTTTTTAAAGTTAAAAATCTTTGTGTAGATGTTACTAAAAGAAAGGTAACTATAGATGACACCGAGATACATTTAACCCCTATAGAATATAAAATAATGCTGTTATTATGTAGATATCCAGGAAAGGTACTAACTCATAATTTTATAATACATGAGATATGGGGAAGTTCATTGGGAAATGAGACTAAATCGCTGAGAGTATTTATGGCAAGTCTTAGAAGGAAAATAGAAAAAAATCCTGCACAGCCCCAATATATTTATACTGAGGTTGGTGTAGGATACAGATTAATAGACGAATAATAAAAATCATAAAAAGGCTGATGTGCTAATTTTTTAGTACATCAGTTTTTTTGGTAAATGTATATTAATTCTTTTGATTATGTTTTGAATTTCCAGCATAATTAAATAATGGAGAGCTTAATTCAAGTTTAAAGGATTCTCGATTAATGCTTCCAACAACTTTTTTACTATCATATAACTTCATTAAAAATTCTGCCATTTGCTTACTGGTATGATAAGTGCCAAAGGATTTATCATAATCATAATTTTTTATGTTGTTGGCTATATTACCGAAGTTAGTTTTTGTAGCTGCAGGAGCTAATACCTTTGCTTGCATCTTAGCATTAGATGCTTTTAATTCCATTGCTAATCCTTCAGTAAATGCATTTACAAAAAATTTAGTTGCACAATAGGTAACAGCAGTTGGGACAATAATATATCCTCCTGCAGATGAAATATTTATAAGTTGCGAACCTTCAACATTTTGATAGTCATGTACAAATAGTGAAGATAAGATTACTAAAGCTTCAACATTTAATCGAATCATAGTTTCTATTTTATTCAAATTTTGTTCGGCAACATTAGAATAATTACCAAAGCCTGCATTGTTTATTAACGTTTCAATGTTATATTGTCTTAATTCTTCATACAATTTATGAACGTTAGAGGCAATGGATAAATCAACATTTTTAACAATGATGTCTAATGATGGATTGTAATGTAAGATTTCCGCTTTTAGTTTTTCTAAATTATCTTTACTACGTGCAATAATGATTAAATTTTTATTACGTTTTGCAAATGCCTTTGCAGTTTCATAACCTATACCTGAACTTGCACCTGTAATAACTGTATATTTTAATAATTGTTTCATTTGAAACACCCCTTTTTTCATGATATATTAGGAGTATACAACCTATAGTTAACTCTAGGTCAAGTAATTAATTAAAAGTCATAGGGAGAATTAATTATAAAATGAAATATTCAATTGGGGAATTTTCAAATCTTATCAATATAAGTATATATACTCTGAGATATTATGAAAGAGAAAAATTAATCATTCCAGAACGTAAAGAAAATGGGAGACGCTGCTATAGTGATAAGGATGTAAGTTGGATAAAATTTATAAAAAGATTAAAAGATACTGGAATGCCAATAAAAGAAATTCAGAAATATGCTAAGCTGCGTGCTAAAGGTGAATCTACTATGAATGAACGTATGGAAATGCTTATAAAACATAGAATTGCACTTGAAGAAAAAATTGCCAAATATAATGAAAACTTTAAAAAATTAAATGATAAGATTCAGTATTATAAAACAGAAATTGATAATGTTAGAAAAAACTGAAATAAATTTAAATGAGCTGCACTTACAGCTCATTTAAATTTTATATATTTTACGATAAATAATATAAGAGTAAACTATAGGTACAACTACAATTAAAAGTATAATTGCCAGAGCCACATTATCTGAATTTATTTTTGTAAAGCTTAGAATGAGTAAGAGAATACCACCTATAACCCATAGGGGACCGGACATTCTGTGAGTCTTTTTCCAAACTTCATCACTGGCTAAGGTCCAAGGAGTTTTTATACCTACAAAATAATTGTGTCTAAATCTTCCCATAACATTTCCTACTAAAATAATTAAAATAGGCCCTGATAATTGCATAATAAGTTTATTGTTAATTGGAATGCCAACTGCAGGTAAAATTGTTACTATTTCCATTGCAAATGAAAAGATAACTAATAAATATTTTAAAAATTGATAGGTTGCATTAAATTTTTTATAACTTGCTTTGCTGGGATCTATAGCTGGAAGTATTAAAAGCATAATATACAAAGCCAACCCTGCTAGTGGACTAGCTAGGCTTCCATAGAGCTTTCCTACATAGGAATTTGCTTCACCACTAAAGTTCCATTGTATAGGAAGTTTGTTAGGAAGTGATTTGTAGAAATATGCAGAAATTATAAATTCTAAGGCAATTATCATTAAAAGTACCCAGTCTTTTCTTAGAGTATTACTTATTTTTTTCATCTTTAGTTCCTCCTTCATTAATATTGGCTGTGTTAAAAAACCAATTAACTACTTCTTGTAGTACTGTAGTATTAAGTGAATAGTAAATATTTTGACCTTTTCTTTCATCTATTACTAGAGAAGCTTGCTTTAATGTATTAAGGTGGTGAGATATGCTTGGCTTAGTCATGTTAAAGTGTTCTGCAATTTCGCCGGCAGTTAAATCATTTTCTTTTAAGAGCAAAATAATCTTTCTCCTTGTAGGATCAGCTAAAGCTTTAAAAGATAAGTTAAGTACTGGCATTATATCCCTCCTCACTTACTGTATTTAGATATTTAGATAATGTTCTAAATATCTAAATACAGTATAATATCTTTTATTAAAAAAGTAAATATATATTTTTAAATATTATTAACAGTGAAAAAGTGTTTTAATACTACGTTGGATATAATTTCGTTATCTATGTTTTGCTTGTGAAATTCTTTAAGGTTAAATAAAATACTATCTTTATTTTGCATTTCATCTAATTCTTCATAGATTTCTCCTAAGTAGAAAAAATCATTTATTATTGCTTCAGAGTTGTCTATTTCTAGTAGTAATATATAATTGTGCTCTAAAAGTTTAAATGCCATTTGAAATTCTTGAAGTTTTATATAATGAAAAACCATGTGTATTGTTGGATGCATAAAACTATCTATGAGAATATATTTCCATAATTGACCTTTGAAACCACTAAGTTTATTTTTAGATATAAGTTCTGAGTTACTAAATAAATCTATGTTATTTTTCAATTTATTGTAACTATCTTTAGATAATAATTTTATTTTGTCAATTGATTGAGTTTTATGTTCTTCGTAAAATTTTCTGTTTAAAACACCTAGATTTTCACAAAAGGAAGTATATTTATTACTTTTTACAGCTTCTAATTTTTTGCAGGATAAGATTCTCCATTCGCTTATGTGTGAAATAACATCTTTAAATGACCAGTTATCATAACAGGCTAAAAAGTTATCTTCCTTTTTTGTAAAATTAGTTATAAAATTTTTTTCTTCAGCATTTATATAATAAATGTTTTCAATTAATTTTTGTTTATAATCCATGATTTTATTCTCCTAAAATTTATTTATATATGAAAATAATAACACATCTGGATTTGTAGTTGAATAGTACATATAAAAGTTAAAGCTGATTTTGCAAGTATTATGAACTGAAGTAATTATTAACAATTAATATTCAATATAGTCATAAAATAGTAACAAATACAGTTTAATATATAATCATACAAAGTAAAGATTACCCCTTATAAATATACTTTAAGCACTGGTGAGAAATCCAGTGCTATTTTTTTTCAAAAATTATCTTAAACTTATAATTTTTAATAATATGAGTATACTATGGTTATCAACAAAAATTTTTATTAAAAATGGAGGAATGTAAAATGGCTAATAGTGAAGAAGATCATCGTTCAAATGGTAGCTTTACCGGCTGGATTGTAAGGTTAGTGCTTTTTGCAATTATTTTAGCAATTACGTCATATCTCACACCAGGGTTTTCCATTAGAGGATTGTGGTCATTTTTATTAGCAGCAGTGGTTATAACAGCCTTGGATTATTTAGTTGAATCTTTTATGAAAGTAGATGCATCACCATTTGGAAAGGGATTAAAAGGATTTATTATTTCTGTAATAATAATATATTTGGCACAATTTTTGGTTCCAAATATGAAAGCATCAATACTTGGATCAATAATAGCAGCACTAGTTATAGGAGTTATAGATGCAGTAATGCCTACAAGGTCCATGTGAAAAATAATAATTATTTAAAAGATCACTATTCAATGTTTCCACTTATTGAATAGTGATCTTTTTTAGAATTCATATTAATATACTGTCACATAAAGTTTACTATATTCACGGTTTCTTAATTAGTATAATGCAGCAATCCATATTATAATTTAAACACATAGCGATGAAAGGATAAGGATTACCGCATGCATATAAAGAAAATTTTGAAATTATTAATAAAGTCTATTACTGCACTTTTAGTTTTATGTATCTTATTTATGACGTTAGTTTTTCACTGCAACTTTCAGCCTTTTAAAAATCTTAGGACTTTATGGGTAACAACTGCGATGACTACTTTCACCCATCAGTGGCTTGCAACGGATTTTATATCCAGTTCAGAAATAAAGAGAATTATGAATGAAAATAAAGTTGTTTCAACAAATGCAAAGACAGATACAAGTAAAATAAAAATTTCTAGTAAATCAGAAAGTGTTACTAATGTAAATGCTGATTCTTATAAAGGGTCAGATAAAATATCTGTAATAAATATTAGTGAGAATAATTATGTTGGTAAACTTATGATTGTAGATGATCCATCTAGAATTAAACTAGGAACAATAAATAGATTTGGAAGTAATTATAGGGGAATGAAATTGTCAGCTCTTGCACAGAAGTATGGTGCTATTGCTGCAATTAATAGTAGTGCTTTTCAAGATGATGGTGGAACAGGGAATGGCGGTACACCTATGGGGATTGTAATAAAAAATGGACAAGTATTGTATAGAGATGGACAGTCATCCTATACTTTAGTAGGATTTGATTACAACAACAAGTTAATTACTGGACAGTACACATTAGCTGATATTAAAAAAAGTAACATTAAAGACGCTGTTTCTTTTGGACCAGCTTTAATCGTAAATGGAAGTGCTATTAAAATTTATGGAGATGGTGGATCTGGACTTCAACCGCGAACTGCAATTGGACAAACTGCAGATGGGAAAGTTTTATTATTAGAAATTGATGGAAGGCAACCTCTTTATAGTGTAGGAGCTTCAATGAAAGATGTTTTGAATATATTGGTTAAATATGGAGCAGTAAATGCTTGTAATTTAGATGGTGGATCTTCAACAGGAATGTACTACAATGGGGAAATTATAAACAAGCCTTGTGGACCATTAGGTATTTCAGGAGGAAGGTATCTTCCAACTGCATTTTTAGTTATGCCATAATAATAAGTAAAAAATAAAAGTACTGACAAACTAGCATAGAATAAAATGTTAGTTTGTCAGTACTTTTTTACTAAAATAGTTTATCTTGCTTCTTAATTATTCTTTAATATTTTTTAAATTTGATTTTTTAAAGTAGTCCCTTATCCAAATTCTTATACTTTCTGTAAGTATAACAGTTATCATTAATATTAATATAATGGACAACACTGAAAGTATAATTTTATGCTGAGGTAAATAATTTGTTATATTTATAATTGCAGCCCAAACTGTATTTACGCCAACAAAAGCCATTGGTATTACTGTTAATGGAATATATTTTCCTTTTCCCATTTTTAAAAGCACTGAAGTGCCTATAGCAAAGGCTATTGTTGCAAGCATTTGATTTGCTGTACCAAATAGCGGCCATATTGTCGAAATGTTACCTGTGTATAATAGGTACCCCCAACAAAATGACATTAAAGCACTGAAAAATATTATGTTAAACCAAGAATCTTTATTGGCAAAGGGTTTATAAACTTTACCAAGCAAGTCTTGAAATAAATACCTTCCAATTCTAGTACCAGAATCTATTGTAGTTAATATGAATAATGCTTCAAACATTATGCAAAAATGATACCAGTAAGACATTAAGCCTTTAAGATGAGGAATTTTATAAAATACATAAGACATTCCTACTGCAAGTGAAACTGAACCACCTGGTCTTCCAGCAAGATTTTCTCCTACAAGTTTAGAAAGCATAGGAAGTTCTTTTGGAATCATATGAAGTTTTGCAAAAAGTGCTGGAGTAGAGTTTATAGCAAAATAATCAGATGTAGGTAAAACAGTGGCAGCTATAAGTGCCATTAGAGCTATAAATGATTCTAAAAGCATAGCACCATAACCTATTGGAAGTATATCCTTCTCATTATTTATAAGTTTAGGAGTAGTTCCTGTACTTATAAGAGCATGGAAACCAGATAAGGCACCACAGGCTATAGTTATAAATAGAAATGGGAAGACTTTTCCTGGTATAATAGGTCCACCACCATTGGCAAACTTAGTCACAGCAGGCATTTGTATGTCTGGTCTTACAAATATTATTCCAACAACTAAAGCTCCTATAACTCCTATTTTCATGTAGGTGCTTAGATAATCTCTTGGTAAAAGCAAAAGCCACACAGGAAGAGCTGCTGCTAAAAAACCATATAGTGCAAGTATAAGTGACAATTGTTTATTATTAAATGTAAGCAAGTTTCCAAGAAAAGTATGACTTATAGCTGGACCAAGATAAACACCTAAAAGAATAAGAAGCATTCCAATAACAGTTCCTTCAAATATCTTGCCTGGTCTTATATATTTAAGATAAATTCCAATAAATAAGGCAACTGGTATTGTAAAACCAACAGTAAATGTACCCCATGGACTATTATAGAGTGAATTTACTATAGGAAGTCCAAGACCAGCCATTGTTATTATAAGTATAAATATTACTGAAATTGAAGTTATAAAGCCCATTTTTTCACCTAGGACATTTTTGGCTATTTCTGCTATAGATTGTCCATCATACCTTACAGATGCAGTTAAAAGTACCATATCATGAACACCTCCAGCTAATACACCACCTATCAATATCCAAAGTGTACCAGGAAGATATCCAAATTGAGCTGCCAAAACTGGCCCAATAAGTGGACCAGCACCAGCAATTGCAGCAAAGTGATGCCCAAAAAGTATCCACTTGTTTGTTGGAACATAATCTCTTCCATCATTGTGAACCTTCGATGGAACATTTTTTGTTTCATCAAGTACTAATACTTTTGCAGCTATAAAAGATCCGTAAAATCTATAACCTAAAATTAATACTAAAGCTGCTATAATGACGAGAACTAAAGAATTCATAAAAATACCTCCTAAAATAGATTTTATTGTTATAGTACACTTTTTATTGATAAAAAAAATACAAAATAGATGAAATGACAAAAAAAGTCATTGAAATGTACAAAATTAGCCTTGATTGGTAAATATAATTGTATTAATATAAAAATATGTTAAATTCAGATTGTTACAGAAAGATAGACATATTAGTAGTATAAAAAAGATAAAATAGAAATTAGTACTTATTAAAATATAAGCGTTAGAAGAATAAATAATGCTAAAAAATAAAAATTAAAAAATAGAACTGATATATAACAGAATGATAAAATTTTAAAATAAGCTAAAAAATTTTCTGAAAATTAAAAAAAAGAGGTTTTTTTTTATGAATATAATAAAATGCATGTTAATCGAAGATGAATTTTCAAAGGTAGATAACATAAAAGCAACATTAGAAACGTATAATGATATTAAAATAACAGGACAAACTAAATGTGATAAAAAAGCTATTAATGTTATTGAAAAGATTAAACCTCAAGTTATTTTTTTTAATATAACTATACCAAATGGAGATGGTATTAAGCTTGCTAAAAGTGTAGTTCAATTTGATTCTAATATTATTATTGTATTTATAACTCCAAGTTATAATTATGCAACAGCAGCTTTTGAAATAAATGCTTTGGATTATATTATAAAACCATTCAATAAAAAGAGGATTGAAATAACTGTAAACAGAATCATAGAAAATATAGAAAATAAAAAATATAACTATTATAATTTTGAAGAACCGTTAATTAAAATTATAAAAAAAGTGAATATGGGCAAAAACAAAATAATAGATAAAATACCTTGTGAATATAATGGTAAAATTATGCTCATAAATATAGATGAAATTTTTTATTGTCATATTGAAAAAGAAAAAGTTTATATTAAGTCAAATAATAAAATTTATATAAGCTGCAATAGTTTAAGTGAAATAGAAGAGAAAACTGGCTTTTTTAAGACTCATAGGAGTTATATTGTAAATCTTAAAAAAGTTTATCAAATTTATCCATGGTTTAATGGATCCTATAAACTTATAATGGATGATGCTAAAAAATCTGAAATTCCTGTTAGCAGAGGAAGGGTAAAAGAATTAAAACAAATATTTAAAATATAATAAAATTAAAATTTATTTAAAAAATACAACCAATTATTTGTCAGTTATAGTATAATATATATATACTTAAAACGTTTACTAAAATTATAAACAGTTAGGATTTATGTAAATATTTAATATTATTTTAATAAAAGCTAGCTTGTTATAATAGACAAAAAACTAAGAGTTTAAAATTTATTATTATATATATTATATATAGAAAAATAAAAATGGATTAAATTAACATAAAATAAAAAATATACAAATTAATAATAAATTAAGGCAAAACAATAAAAATATGGTATAATAACAATATGTAAAAATATTAGCATGATTGTTATTATATATAAACGGGGGCAATATTTTGGAAAAAAATATAAAAGAAAATTTAAAATATTTATGCCAAGAATTTTTAATTATTTTAAATGAAGAGGAATCAAATGAACTAATAACAAAAGCTGAATATGAAAAATATGCAGAAAATAAAAAGGAATTTTTGCAAAAGTATATTTTTACTACATAATATTAAATATATCGAAAAAGTATTTGTTATTTTATGTTTTTGGGGGCAAATAAAATGAAAGAAAATATTAAGAATTATGGAGAAAATTTAAAGTATTTGTGTGGAGAATTTATTCACTTATTAGATAATGCTAAAAGTGATGGTGTTATAACAGAAGAAGAATACAAAAAATATTCAAGTAATAAAGAAAATTTTCTAAGGAATTTTCCTAAAAATTGTAAAATTAAATAGGAAAACGATTTTTTAAACACAACAATTGTAGAAGTAATTTTTGCAATTTTAAAGTATTACTTTATCAAATGGTAATAGAAATGCAAAATAAATTAATATATAACTTGTAAAAAGAATTGTTAGCTTAAAATCAGTAAGTTAATTAGAATATATTAGCAAATAGCTAAAAAATATTTTCTGCTGACTTTTGAGCCAGCAGATTTTTAATAAATAAAAAATTTCTACTGCATGTTTGTATTTGTTTTGTTAGAATTTAAACTGTTGTAGTATTCGTAAATAAGCTTATCTAAAGTTTCACTTATTTTAACAATGTCAGGTTTACAAAGATTTTGATCATTTGATGAGAGTTGTTTTTGCAAAAAATCTCTTACAAATTCTATTTTTTCATTTACATTCACTTAAAATTCCTCGTCCCTTACAATAAATTTACAGCATGTGTACAAGCACATACTGTAAATTATAATTATTATTGTAAAATGTGTCAATATATAAACATAATTAAATATTTTGAAAAAAATATTTAATTATGTATAAAAATATATAAAAAAGCATTCTAAATACTTGTAAAGCATTTCTGTAAATGTTACAATTGTTATGATTTTCAAATAAATCGACCTAAAATTGGAAAATGCGTTATTGGATAATCCAACGTCAAAGTTCTTCTAAGACAGAGGAGGATTCATATAAAAATGTGTTATTGAGTTTACTATAAAGTTAATAAATTCAATAAATATTAGGCTATTTTACAAAAAAAGTTTTTCACTTAAAGGGGGATAAAAATGAATTTTTTAGAGAAATACAACAAGGATTTTGAGGAATACGACAAAATGGACAAAGACTTTATTGATGATGACAAAATTTGGAGTCAGCTTCACAAATGGGAAAATCCTAAGAAGGAAGACGTTAGAAGGGTACTTAAAAAAGCTAAAACAAAGATAAGACTTGATCCAGAAGAAACAGCAATACTTATTCAAAATAAAGATCCAGAAACTATAAACGAAATGTATCAATTGGCTCGCCAGTTAAAAAGAGAAGTTTATGGAGACCGTATAGTTTTCTTTGCACCTCTTTATATAAGTGATGTATGTTCTAACAATTGTAAATATTGTGGATTTAGAAGCACTAATAAGTCGATGGTAAGGAAGACTCTTACTATGGACGAGTTAGAACAAGAAGTTAAGATAATGATAAATGAAGGGCAGAAAAGAACAGTTCTTGTCTATGGAGAATCTCCTGAAACTAATATAGATTTTATGTGTCAAACTGTTAAAAAGGTCTACAGTGTAAAGACAGAACACGGAGAAATAAGAAGAGCAAATATAAACTGTGCACCGCTTTCAAGGGAAGAACTTGCAAAATTTAAGAAGGTTGGAATTGGAACTTTCCAAGTATTTCAGGAAACATATAATCATGAAATGTACAAAAAAGTACATCCTGCTAATACTATAAAAGGAAATTATAGATGGCGTTTATATGCTCAAGATAGGGCATTAGATGCTAAAATAGATGATGTTGCAATTGGAGCATTATTTGGACTTTATGATTGGAGATTTGAAGTAATGGGACTCTTGTACCATACAATTCATCTTGAAAATAAATATAATGGTGTTGGGCCACATACAATATCGTTCCCTCGTATAACACCTGCTACAGACACACCTTATTCAGAACGTCCAAAATACTGTGTAAGTGATGAAGAATATAAAAAACTTGTTGCTATAATAAGGCTTTCCGTTCCTTATACTGGCATGATAATGACTGCAAGAGAAAAGCCAGAAGTAAGAAAAGAAGTTATTCAATTTGGAGTATCTCAAATTGATGCAGGTTCAAGAATAGGTGTAGGTGGTTATAGTAAATCTATAGGAAATCAAATACCAGATAAAGAACAGTTTTCTCTTGGGGATACAAGATCCCTTGATGAGGTTGTTAGAGATACATGTTCCAAGGACAGTATACCTTCCTTCTGTACAGCATGCTATCGTGCAGGAAGAACTGGAGAAAACTTTATGGGGTATGCAAAAACTAAATTTGTTCATAACTTCTGTGTGCCAAATGCAATATTTACTTTTAAAGAGTATTTAATGGATTATGCTTCTCCTGAAACAAGAAAGGTTGGAGAAAAAGTAATAGCTGACCATGTTAAACAGTTTGAGGGTGAAGAAGTATATAAGTTGATAAAAAATAATTTAAAGAGACTTGAAAACGGAGAAAGAGACGTAAGGATTTAGGAACAATGATCAATGATCAATGAACAATGAACGAATGATCAATAGAAAGAATAAAAGAAAAATGGACAATGGATGAATGAACAATGATCAATGAAGGAAAAAACTCTTCCAGAGTTTAAAAAAGGTTCTACCAAGTTTAAGAATTGCGGCGCAATTCAACATACATTGATAATTGAGCATTAAAATAATAGATAAGAATGCAGAAATTGCTCGCTAATTTCTCATTCTTATTTATTTCTATCCATTTTTTCCTTGATAAATTTTTTAATAAGAGGTATTGATTTATATAAAAATATTATAATCGTGATTATTAGAATAAGGTTAATAATAGAAAGATAATGATCAATGTACGAATGATCAATTGTCAATGAAGGAAAAAACTCTTCCAGAGTTAAAAAGGGTTTAACTAAGTTTAAGAAATTGCAAGGCAATTTCAACATACATTGATCATTGAGAATTGATCATTTAATTATTTCATTTATAAAATAAAAATGTTAATATTAATATAAAACATAGGAAAGTTAATTAGGTATATAATTGTTTATAGATGAATTTATAGAGGGAAAGAGGAAAAAATATGAGTGAAAAACTTTTTTATAAAGACCCATACATTTGTAGTGCAGAATGTGAAGTGGAAGATGTTATTGAGAAGAATGACAAATATGAAGTTGTTTTGAAGAGCACACCTTTTTATCCTGAGGGTGGCGGACAGCTTTGTGATACAGGTTATATAGATGGAATAAAAGTTGAATATGTATACGAAAAAGAGGATACAATTTATCATGTGATGAAAAATAAACCTTTAAATAAGTTAGTTAAATGTGAAGTGGATTATGAAAAGAGAATTGATCATACGCAGCAGCATTCAGGAGAACATCTTATGTCTGCGGCATTTTTCAAATTGTACAATGTTTCTAACGATGGCTTTCATATGGGTGACGACTATGTTACTATAGACATTTTAATGGATAATATGAATGAAGATATGATGAAAAAAGCAGAGATGGAAGTAAACTCATACATATTTAGAAATGAACCTGTAAAAACTTATTTTAGAACGAAAGAAGAAGCATTAAAACTTCCACTTAGAAAACCTATAAAGGCAGAAGGTAAAATAAGAATTGTTCAAATGGGCGAAAATATAGATTTTGTTGCTTGCTGTGGAACTCAGGTTAAGAGAACTGGAGAAGTTGGAATTGTCAAAATAATTAAGTGGGAAAGATACAAGGGAATGACAAGAGTTTATATAAAATGTGGTTTTAGAGCTTTAAAAGATTATGAAGAAAAACATGATAACATGAAAGCACTTGGACTAAAATTTTCTATTGATGATTCAGAGGTCTTAGAAAGAGTCGAGAAGGAAATTGTAGAAAAAACAGAACTAAAAAAGCAAGTCTCAAGTTTGTATTCAAAAATTGCTGAGTGGGAAGCAGAAAAACTTTTGAAAAATGCATCTTCCAAGTTTATAATTGAACAGTATAAAGAAGAAAAATTTGATTTCTTAAACAATATATATGAAAATTTAAAAGACAGTGATTATATTTTGATTTTAAGTTCACTATCAGATAATAGGATGATGCTTGCAGCAAAGGATAGCTTAGGTGTCAATTGTGGTAAAATATTTAAAGAAAAAATAAAAGAATTTGATGGTAGAGGTGGAGGAAGTCCTAAAAGAGCACAGGCAAGTTTTAAGGATGAAACTTCAATGAATAATTTTATTGAATATATAAAATCAAATTTATAAACTTTGGAATATAAAAATTAGGAAGGTAATTATATGATTTACTTTTGCGCTTTTTTAATAGTTCTTTCAATTGTATATTTTATAACACCAGTTCTTATAAAATTTGCAGTAAAGGTTGAATTTTTAGATAAACCTACATATAGAAAAAAACAAAGAAAACCTATGCCATTAATAGGAGGTATAGCTATATTTATAGCTTTCTTTATGGGATATGTATTATTTATGAGGCCTATACCAAAGTCTTTTCCATACATATTTATAGCTTCTGTTATGATTTTTTCAATAGGACTTGTTGATGATTGGTATAAGACTAAAGGAAAAGAATTTGCGGTGTTTCCAAGAGTGATAATACAAATCGCAGCAGCAACTCTTATATATTGTTCTGGAATAGTATTTAATGGTTTTACAAATCCATTTAACCATGCATACATAGTAATGCCAACTATAGTTAAATTTTTGCTTAGCGTAACATGGATTTTTGGAGTAACTACAGTTATAAATTGGTCAGATGGAGTAGATGGACTTGCAGGAAGTCTTTCGGCTATTGCAGCATCAACGCTTTTCGTAGTAGCATTAGCTATGAAACAATTTGACTCTGCTATGATGTCTGTTTTACTTGTTGGTGCACTTATTGGATTCTTAAAATATAATAAGTATCCAGCGAAAACATATATGGGAGATTCAGGAGCAAATTTTGCGGGATTTATACTTGCAATAATAGCTCTTGAAGGAGCTTTTAAGCAGGCAACGATTATTTCTATTACTGTTCCGATTCTTGCACTTGGAGTTCCTATATTTGATAACATTTATGTTGTTATTAAAAGGATAGTTAGGGGTAAACCAATATATGTTGCAGATGCTACTCAGCTTCATCACAGGCTTCTTGCTGATGGACTTAATCAAAAACAAGTGGTACTTTTTGTATCTCTTATGAATGTATGTTTAAGTCTTTGCGCTATAATATTGGTAATGATATAAAAGAGAAACTGCTTTAATTAAGGCAGTTTTTTATTAAATAAAAAAAGGATATACATTTTCTTTTAACAGTGTGATATTATATATATAGTAAAATATTGTAATAGAGGTTATGTATTTTATAATAAAGGTTGTAGTTGTATTTTCAAATAACAAAGTTATTAAAAGTAAAAGGCGTGTATTTGGGACGAGTTAGATGAAAACGATACCGTAATACACATGTTATGTTTTGAAAATTGAATGGGTTTTAAAATTTGATTGGTGGTGATTAAATGTATATATTAGCGGCAGATATTGGAGGTACAAGCATTAAATATGGAGTCTTAGATGAGAGTGGTACAATTTATGAAAAAATGAGTTTAAAGACTCCAAAGGATGATATAGAGGAATTAATACAACAGATGAAAAAGGTGGCACAAAAGTTTGAAAATATATATGATCTAGATGGAATTGCAATGAGCTGCCCTGGAGCAGTTAATAATGATTCAGGGTTTATTGGAGGAGTAAGTGCTGTACCATGTATACATGGAATTAATATAAAAGCTAAAATTAAAGACAAATTGGAATTCAGTAAAATATCTATGGATAATGACGCTAATTGTGCTGCTCTTGCAGAGGTATGGAAAGGTGCTGCAAAAGACTATGAAGATTCTGCATTCTTTATTATTGGTTCAGGAATAGGTGGAGCTGTAATAAGAAATAAAAATATACAAAGAGGAACTCACCTAGAGGCTGGAGAATTTGGATATATGATTATTTCTGATGATGATGAAGAGCTAAGTGAAGTTGCTTCTACTGTAAATATGGTGAAAAAAGTTGAAAATAGAAAAAATATTTCTGGACTTGATGGAAAAAAAGTTTTTGAAATGGCTGAAAATGGCGATGTTATAGCGAAAGAGGAAATAAAAAAATTTTATCGTTATATTGCCGTTGGCATATATAATGTTCAATATATTTGTGATCCTGAAGTCATAGTAATTGGAGGGGGAATTAGTGAACGAAGTGACATTATTTATAATATAGAAAAAGCTTTGGATGATATCATAGCTAAACGTCCAATGAATAAAATAAGACCGATTATTAAGAAATGTAAATTTAAAAATGATGCAAACTTAATTGGAGCAGTTTACAATTATAATAAAACTACCTAGTAATTTAGGTAGTTTTTATCTTATATATTTGATAAGTTAAGTTATATAGATTTTCCCATAAAAAGGCTGAAAAGCAGCACTATAAGAACAAAAGTAGTTATCTTTACGTAAAGATAATCTTTTTCTTTTAAGAAAACCAAAATAGAGACTGCAACACGGAAAACTGGTGTTAAAATTAATATTAATAAACCAGTTAAAATTATAGCATAGGGTTTTAATGCTACTAACCCTTTAAAAATACCATATACAGTTGTGGGAAAGTAATTTGAACTATAACCGCTTTTATGTGTTATAAGCAACATAGCAAGGCCTACAATTATAAAAGAAGCACTTATTACTACGCCAATTCTTAATGACTTACTTATTGTAAGTTCAACTTTTTCAACTTCAGTAGTTATATCATCTTTATTATTCATTATTTACTCATCACTCCTTTGTATATCATTTGAAGAGAAACATATATGAGAACAGGTATGAATATCTTTCTTATAGTTTTACTCTTTAATCTTTGCATTATCCGTCCCCCAAGGGTTGCGCCAATAAGGACACCTATTGCAACTGGAGCAGCAATTTTCGGATCTATATTTCCCCTTGAAAGGTATATCCCTGCACTTGCAGCTGCGGTAACTCCCATCATGAAATTACTTGTAGCACTTGAAACCTTTAAAGGAAGTTTCATAAATACATCCATTGCCATAACTTTAAAACTTCCGCTCCCTATACCTAAAAGTCCAGATATAACACCAGCAGCATACATAACTGAAAATCCACCAGGTATGTTAGCTACCTTATATTCAATTTTTTTGCCTATTGATTTATCATAATATTCTCCATTTAAGACTAGTTTTTTTGCAAGGGGATCCATTGTTACATCAGTTGGAAACTCTGATTTTCCTTTTTTTAACATTACAAGAGCGGAATATAATATTAAAAGTCCAAAGATTATATAAAGAAAATTAGGATTTATTAAGCCACCTAAAAAGGCACCTGTAACTGCTCCTACAGTTGTTGCAATTTCAAGAAACATACCAATTCGTATATTTGTTATATTGTCTTTTAAATAACCAACAGCAGCTCCACTAGAAGTTGCTATTACAGAAATGAGGCTTGCGCCTATAGCATATTTTATATCTATGCCAAATAGGAGAGTTAAAACTGGTGTTACTATCATTCCACCACCAAGGCCTAGAACTGAACCAAATATGCCTGCAAAAATTGATATTAAAAATATTTGTAATGCCATTAATTCCATGTGCATTCCTCCATTGTATTTTATATGTTTTAAAACTAGGTTCTTCTTAAATTATATATTAGAATAATTAATATTAAAACAATATATAATATATATTGCGCATATAAAAAATATATATTATTAAAAGATTAATAAACATAATGTACTTTGTCATAATTTTGTCATATACGTATAATATAATTTAATTGTGTAATTAATGTATTAAGGAGGCACTTTATGACTAAATCTATCGGAATTTTATATGATAGTATAAGCGGTAATACAGGTGATGCCGCAATTGGATTAAGTCTTAGAAAAATAATGAAAGATTTAAATACCGATTTTGATGAACTAGTTCCAGGAAATTACAATCCTAATTTATATGACTGTATTGTAATTGGTGGAGGTCATATTATAAGAGAAAATAATGACTTTTTTTACGATAAATTTAAAATTAGAGGAAGACATATTTTAAATGCGGTAGGAGTAGTTGGCAATCCTAAAAATATGGAATATTTAAATGATTATAGATATGTGACTTTTAGGAGCAAAGGTGACAGAGATAAGATAAATTATCTCAAGAAAGATAGCAAAGTTGTTCCTTGTACAACTATGCTTCTTTCTGATATTCCGAATTTGAAAATAGAAAATGATCAGACATCTATTGGAATTCATATGCTTCCAGGGGTTATGTCAAATGAAGAGGAAGAGAAATTTATAAATTGGCTAAATAAGCTTCCATATCATATCTATTTTATGCCAATAACTCATTATAATAATGATTATATATATATGCAAAAGTTATGCTTAAAGCTTAAAAATGCAAGTGTGATGCCAATAATGACACCTATTGAGATATTCACAATAATAGGAAAATTTAAATTCATGATAACATGTTCCCTGCATGGATCAATATTTTCATATATACATAATGTACCTTTTATATTAATGGATCAGGAAAAATCTAGATTTTTCTTAGAAGATAGGGGGCTTGAAAAATATTTATTTAGTTCACTTGATCAAATAATAGATCTTTCAAATGATATAATAAATAAACCTCTCGATTATTCAAAACTTATATTAAAGGATAAAGAGATTTTAAAGGAACATGTTAGAAGAATTCAGGATAATTTGCCTAAAAATATTTATGCAACCTCTAAAAGTAATAAATCAGATTATATACTTCAAACAAATTATCAAATTCAATTTATGCAGCTTAAAATAAGTGAATTAACATCTAAATGTAATGAACTTGAAAATGAAAGGTCTAATTTAAATAGGAATTTAAGTAAGGCAAATGCAGATTTGCGAAATTTAAATGTACAAAATGAAAAAACAAATTGTGAAAATTATAAATTAAAATTAGATATCTCTAATATACATAATTCCAAGGCATGGAGACTTGTTACAAAATTTAGAAAAGTTGAAATACCAATATTGAAATTTTTAAAAATAAAAAAGTAAAATAAAAATATTTTGCACTAGTTTAGGCTAGTGCCTTTTTATTCCAGTATAAGATTGATAATTCAATAAAACGGTTACAATTAATAAAATACATTATTATTTAAGTTTTTTTTATTATTTAAGCAATTTTATTGACAAATGATTAATAAAATATTAAAATTATAAACAAGTTAAGCATTTATATTAATTATTTATGGAATTTATTATTAATTTTATAATTTAAGGAGGTACTATTTATGAATCCAGCAGTAAATTCAGGAGACACAGCGTTTGTCATATTTTCAACTGCACTAGTAATGTTAATGACCCCTGGTTTAGCACTGTTTTATGCAGGAATGGTTAGAAAGAAAAATGTTTTAAGTACTACTATGCATAGTTATGCAGCAGTAGTAATAGTATCACTTCAATGGATCTTAATTGGATATACTTTATGTTTTGGAAAGGATATTGGAGGACTATTAGGTGGTTTTAATTTCGCAGGATTAAAGGGAGTTGGGTATACTCCAAATGCAGATTATGCAGCAACAATACCACAACAGGCATATATGCTTTTTCAGCTTATGTTCGCAATTATAACTCCAGCATTAATATCAGGTGCTATTGCTGAGAGAATGAAATTTTTATCATTTGCAGTATTTATATTATTATGGACTACTTTAGTATATGATCCATTAGCTCATTGGGTATGGGGCGTAGGTGGATGGATTCGTAACTTAGGAGCATTAGACTTCGCAGGTGGAGATGTTGTTCACATAAGTTCAGGAATATCGGCTCTTGTAGCAGCATTATATATAGGCGGAAGAAAGAGAAAAGAAACAGTTACACCTCATAATCTTCCAATGACAGTTTTAGGCGCAGCTCTTCTTTGGTTTGGATGGTATGGATTCAATGCAGGAAGTGCACTTGGGATAAACAATCTTGCATTAAATGCTTTTATTACAACTAATACTTCAGCAGCAGCAGCAGCTCTTGCATGGGGAATATGTGATTATATGCACGGAAAGAAAGTCACTTCACTTGGAATTGCAAGTGGTGCAGTAGCGGGTCTTGTTGTTATAACACCAGGAGCAGGTTTTGTAAGTCCACTTGCTTCTATAGCAATAGGTTTATCTGGTGGAGTAATATGTTTCTCATCAGTTACATTCTTAAAAGCAAAACTTGGTTACGATGATGCATTAGATGCTTTTGGATGTCACGGTATCGGAGGAATTTGGGGTGGAATTGCAACTGGTATATTTGCTTGGAAAGGAATAAATCCAGCAGGCGCAAATGGTCTTATTCACGGCAATCCATCACAGGTTGGAATACAGCTTATAGGTATATTAGCTACAGTTGCATATGCAGCAATCGTTACATTAATATTACTTAAGGTAATTGATGTAGTTATGGGACTTAGAGTTAGTGAAGAAGAAGAACAAGCAGGCTTGGATGTTGGAGAACACGGTGAAGATGCATATGGTGGTTTAAACTAGTATAATATTGTAGAAAGGGGGTTTCATATATGAGTCAAAAGCTTACTAAGATTGATATAATTGTATCTCCAGGTAAATTGGAAGATTTAAAGGATGCATTAAATGGTATAGGTGTTACAGGAATGACAGTTTCAAATGTTTTAGGATGCGGAATGCAAAAAGGACACAAGGAATATTATAGGGGTAGAACAGTAGAAGTAAATCTTTTGCAGAAGGTTAAATTTGAAATTGTGGTATGTGACATACCTGCACAAAAGGTTGTTGATGTTGCTCAAAAAGTACTTCATACAGGACAGATTGGCGATGGAAAAATATTTGTCTACGATGTTGAAAATGTAATTCGTGTAAGTACTGGTGATGAAGGTCAAGCAGCACTTCAATACCATGAAAAAAGTAAATAAAATATTATGATTGAGGCTGTCGCACTAAAAATAGTGCGGCAGCTTATTTTGTATATAGGTAACGGATAATAGCGGAATTAATGCTATAATTAACACATAAGTAGAGTATAATTTAGCACTCAACTGTAAAAAATTGAGTTACACTTGGAAGGAAGGTTAATATGAAATACTATGTTGTTGATGCTTTTGCTGATGAAGTGTTTAAAGGAAATCCTGCAGGCGTATGTGTTTTAAATGAATGGATAAATGATAATATAATGCAAAAGATTGCTGCTGAAAATAATTTATCAGAAATAGCTTTTGTTGTTAAAAATGGTGATGGTTATGATTTAAGGTGGTTTACTCCAAAATCAGAAATAGATTTATGTGGACATGCTACATTGGGAACATCTTATGTTATTTCTAATTATGTAGATGTTGGAATTGAAAATATGATATTTAATACTGCTAGTGGAGTACTTAAGGTTAAACGAAAAGGTGATTTATATGAGATGAATCTTCCACTAAGAGAAGTAGAAAAGGTAAAATTATCAAAAGAAGTAATTTTACAAGCTATTGGTGTAAAACCCGTTGAAATTTATTTATCTAGAGATTTATTTGTGGTATTAGAAACAGAACAACAAGTAGAAGAATTATCTCCGGATTTTTCTAAAATGATAAAATTAGAAAAAGGATTAGGAGTTATTGTTACAGCTAGAGGCACTGATGTAGATTTTGTATCTCGTTGCTTTTATCCAAAATTAGGTGTGAATGAAGATCCTGTAACAGGGTCAGCACATAGTAATTTAATACCATTTTGGTCACAAAGACTAAATAAAGATGTGATGATAGCTAGACAGTTGTCAGCCCGTGGGGGAACATTATATTGTAAAATAGCTGGAGATAGAGTTGAAGTAAGTGGCAAAGCTATACCTTATATGAAGGGAAATATTAATATATGATTTATTTAACATTATATAATATTTATATTGTAATTTAATGAGCTATATCAGAATGAGTATTAATTCAGTAACAAATACTTCATATGTTAATTTAGAAAAAAGCATGCCTCTATAAATAGAACCATGCTTTTTTAATTAAAAAATTTTTATTATCATGCTTTTGCAAGAGCTTGATCTAAATCGTAAATTAAATCGTCAGCACCTTCAACACCAATTGAAAGTCTTATAAGGTCTGGTGTTATACCAGCAGCTCTTTGTTCTTCCTCGTTAAGCTCTGCATGAGTTGTACTTGCAGGATGAATTACAAGGGATTTTGCATCAGCAACATTTGCAAGAAGTGAGAATAATTGTACGCTGTTTATAAATTTCTTGCCTGCTTCAAGTCCGCCCTTTATTCCAAAAGTGAATATTGAACCTGCTCCTTTTGGAAGATATTTTTTAGCAAGATCATGATATGGACTGTCAGGAAGTTCTGGATAGTTAATCCATGAAACTTTTGGATGATTTTTTAAGAAGTCAACAACTTTTCTTGTATTTGCAACGTGCTTTTCAACTCTAAGTGAAAGTGATTCAAGTCCTTGAAGGAAATAGAATGCACTTTGTGGGCTTAATGTTGCTCCTGTGTTTCTTAGAAGTTGAACTCTTGCTTTTAATGCAAAAGCGGCTTTTCCAAGGTCTGCATATACAAGTCCGTTATAACTTTTATCTGGAGTTGTAAAATCAGGGAATTTTCCGCTGGCTCTCCAGTCGAAATTACCTCCATCTACAATAACTCCTCCTATTGTTGTTCCGTGTCCACCTATGAATTTTGTTGCTGAATGAACAACTACATCTGCACCAAATTCAATAGGTCTTACAAGGTATGGAGTTCCAAAAGTGTTATCAATTATTAAAGGAATCTTATTTTCATGAGCAATCTTAGCAACAGCTTCTATATCAAGTACGTTTATTTTAGGATTACCAAGAGTTTCAGCATATACAGCCTTTGTTTTATCAGTAATTGCTTTTCTAATATTCTCTGGATCATCAGGATCAACAAAAACAACTTTAATTCCAAGTTTTTTAAGTGTCACTGCAAACAATTCATAAGTTCCACCATAAAGAGTGCTTGCTGCAACAATTTCATCTCCTGCGCTTGCTACATTTAATATTGAATAAGTTATTGCAGCAAGTCCCGAAGCTGTAGCAAGTCCTGCAACTCCACCTTCAAGAGCTGCTATTCTCTGCTCAAATACATCTGTAGTTGGGTTCATTATTCTTGCATAAACATTTCCTGGCTTTTTTAATTGGAAGAAATCTGCTGCTTCATCTGCATCTTTAAAAACAAATGATGTTGTTTGATAAATTGGAACTGCTCTAGCTCCTGTAGTTGGATCAGGAACTTGACCTGCATGTACTTGTAATGTTTCAAATGATAATTTTCTTTCACTCATAATAATCTCTCCTTAATTTTTAATTTAATTTATTTTATTTAATAGTTCTAACAAATTATAAGGTGTTTCTTGATATACGTAATAATTAAGCCAATTTAAAAACAATAAATTTGCATGACTTTTCCAGCGTGCTATAGGTGTCTTGGTTGGATCATCATTTGGAAAATAATTTTTAGGTAAATCTATAGTCATATTTTTAGCAATATCCCTTTCATATTCTTCCTTAAGGCTTAAGGTATCATACTCAGAATGTCCCATTACAAAAATTTGCCTTCCGCCTTTTGAACATATGATATAAGGGCCAGCTTCTTTAGATTCTGCCAGTATTTCAAGCTCTGGAACCTTTTATATATCTTCTTTTTTCACTTCTGTATGCCTTGAATGTGGAGCATAGAATATATCATCAAAACCTCTTAAAAGTTCAATATTTTTATTGTTTACAGAGTGAGGAAAAATTCCAAACATTTTTTTGTCAAGAAGATGTTTTTTAATTCCATAATGATGGTACAAACCAGCCTGTGCTCCCCAACATATATGAAATGTTGAGTAAACAT